>NZ_JBITCS010000006.1:75770-187916 GCF_044453445.1 Streptomyces sp. NPDC051684
CGGGGGCGGGGGGGGCACCCCCGGGGGGGGTTTTTAACTACTGGGACCCGTGATCTTTTGGGGGGCCCCCCAGCGCCGTTGTGTTGCTGCTGAGACCTCACAGAGGTCTCAGCAGCAACACACGTCTCATATCAGGTCCAACATACCGGCGGGCCCATGGTTTCGTAGGGCTCATTCGTCAACTTCACCGCAAAGAGCGACATCTGCGCAGGTCGCGGTTGCCTTCGGATGCGTGTCGGCGTCAGTCCTCGGGGGGTTCGCCCACGACCCACCACTGGTCCGTGTCCGCATCCTCCAGCTCCTGATAGAGCGCCTCGGCGATTCGGCCCATCTCTGCTTCTGCGGACGACGGCTCAAGTGCGGCACGGTGGTGACGGGTGCTTTCCCAGTACTCCCGGATGTACGCGCTCTGGAAGAGGTCGCGGAGATGGCCGAAGAGCTCGCGCGGATTGAGCAACCCGGCTTCGTAGAGATGGAAGGCGTTGATGTACCAGAGGTTGGCATACAGGAGTTGACGCCGCTTCTCCGGGGAGACGTCCGCGTCGTAGGTGTCGATCACGACTGCGAGGTCCGGATCGTCGATCGCCTTGCTCAGCAACTCCCAGTGCATGCGCTGCTGATGCGCGCGAGCCAGGCGGTGGCGCTCCTTCGCGGCCCGTTTCGTCTCAGGGCCGAAGCGATGCCATAGGTGTGTCGCGGTGCCACCCGCGAGTCCGCCCACGGCAGCGGCGACTACCGTCCGGCATATCCCTTGACTCTGTGTGGCCATGTCAACCCCCGATTCAGGCGACCGTGCGCCGGTCGTCGGATGCGGGGCGACGGAGACGGAAACCGGCGGCGGTGGGCGGCGCGCTTGCCGACTCCCAGGATGCCGAGCGGCTCTGATCGGCGGGAGGCGGAGAGGAGGCGCACGGGTGCATGATCAGTTCGCGAAAACCGGCGCCATGTCCAACCTGTGCCCAGTGGGCGGCGTTAGCAATCGTTCACTTCGCAGCCATTCCACCCGCTCGTATCCTGGGGCGGCATTCATTCTTCGTAGGAGAGCCGGACCCTGAACCGGCGTGCGCCGCCGCGCACGCCGCGGCGTGCGGTTCGGTGTGAGAGAGGTCGCGTTGAGCAAGGCCAGCCCGCAGCAGATCCCCGTCGTCGTCCTCGCCGGCTTCCTGGGGTCGGGGAAGACCACCTTGCTCAATCATCTGTTGCACCGCAGCGGAGGTACCCGGATCGGGGCGATCGTCAACGACTTCGGGTCGATCGAGATCGACGCCATGGCGGTCGCCGGACAACTGGGCGACTCGACCGTCTCGCTCGGCAATGGGTGTCTGTGCTGCGCCGTCGACGCCAGTGAACTTGATGTGTATCTGGACAAGTTGACCCGGCCCGTCAATGACGTGCATGCCATTGACGTCATCGTGATCGAGGCGAGCGGCATCGCTGAGCCTCAAGAACTCGTGCGCATGGTGCTGGCCAGTGACAACCCGCGCATCGTGTACGGAGGGTTGATCGAGGTCGTCGACACCGCCGAGTTCGATGCCACCCGCGAGAAGCATCCCGAGGTGGACCGGCACCTGGGGATCGCGGACCTCGTCGTGGTGAACAAGGGCGATCGGGTGGGTCCGGACGAACGTGCGCGGGTCCTGGGCGCCGTGCGGGCCGCGGCCGGCCGGGTCGCCGTCGTGTCCGCGTCGTACGGGCGCATCGACCCGGCGCTGCTCTTCGACTGCCGGCCCACCGAGGAGCGGATCGGGCAGCTGTCCTTCGACGATCTGCACCGGCAGGACGAGCAGCACGCCGACCAAGACGGCGAGGACGACCACGCGGCGCACGACGGGCATCTGCACGCCGCCTACGACAGCGTCGCGTTCACCTCCGACGTGCCCATGGATCCGCGTCGGCTGATCGCGTTCCTCGACAGCAGGCCCGAGGGGCTCTACCGCATCAAGGGATATGTCGACTTCGGCGCGGGCGACCCGGGCAACCGGTACGCCGTGCACGCCGTGGGGCGCTTTCTGAGGTTCTACCCGGAGCCGTGGCCGAGCGGCGAGGAGCGGCTCACCCAGCTCGTCCTGATCGGGTCCGGCATCGACACGACCGCCCTCGGCAAGCACCTCGCCGCCGCCAAGAGCGACGCAAAGGGTGTCGCAGCGAGCGACGCAGAGGGTGTCGCAGCGAGCGACGCACAGGGTGACGCAACGAGCGACGCCCCACACGCCGCCGACGAGCAGGGCATGTGGGGCGTCCTCCGCTACGTGCAGGACAAGGGCGAAGCGGAGGAGGTCGCGGACTACGTGCTCTAGACCGGTCCCGCCGTCGACGCCACCGTCTTCGGCAGCGACACGCCCGAACCGTCGCGGCGCGGGTCCATCTCGGGCAGCTCGGCCGGTGTGCCGTTCTTCTGCGCCGCACGCGCGGGCGCCGGTCCCGCCCAGGCCAGGCTCAGGCAGTCCTCGCCCTTCAGGAAGCGCTGGCAGCGGACGCCGCCCGTGGCACGCCCCTTCCTCGGGTACTGGTCGAACGGCGTGAGCTTGGCCGTCGTCTGCACCGAGTCGTCCAGCGTGCCGCGCGAGCCGGCCACGGTGAACACCACCGCGTCGACCGCCGGGTCGACCGCGGTGAACGAGATGACCTTCGCGCCCGTCGCGAGTTTCACGCCGGACATGCCGCCCGCCGCGCGGCCCTGCGGGCGCACGATGGAGGCCTGGAAGCGCAGCAGTTGCGCGTCGTCCGTGATGAAGACCAGGTCCTCCTCGCCGGTGCGCAGTTCCGCGGCGCCGACGATGCGGTCACCGTCCTTGAGTGCGATGACCTCCAGCTCCTCCTTGTGGGACGGATAGTCCGGCACCACGCGCTTCACGATGCCCTGTTCGGTGCCGATCGCCAGACCGGGCGAGGACTCGTCCAGGGTCATGAGGCACACGACCGTCTCGTCCGCCTCCAGGGAGGACAGGAACTCGGCGACCGGGGCGCCTCCGGAGAGGTTCGGCGCGGAGGCCGAGTCCGGGAGCTGCGGCAGGTCGACCACGTTCAGGCGCAGTAGGCGTCCTTCGGAGGTGACGGCGCCGATCTCGCCGCGCGCCGTCGCCGGGACCGAGGAGACGATCACGTCGTGCTTCGTGCGTCTGGTTCCTTCACCTTCGGTGAAGGGATCGCCGTTCGCCGTGCGGGCAAGCAGCCCGGTCGAGGAGAGCAGTACGCGGCACGGGTCGTCGGCGACTTGGAGCGGCACCGCGGACACCGGGGACCCTGCCGACTCCAGGAGCACCGTGCGCCGGTCGTCGCCGAACTTCTTCGCCACGGCGGCCAGTTCGGAGGAGACCAGCTTGCGCAGCTCGGAGTCGGACTCCAGGATGCCGGTCAGCTCGTCGATCTCGCCGTTCAGCTTGTCGCGCTCCGCGTCCAGCTCGATGCGGTCGAACTTGGTGAGGCGGCGCAGCGGCGTGTCCAGGATGTATTGCGTCTGGATCTCGCTCAGCGAGAAGCGCTCGATCAGGCGCTCCTTGGCCTGCGCGCTGTTGTCGCTGTCGCGGATGATGCGGATGACCTCGTCGATGTCCACCAGGGCGACGAGGAGGCCCTCCACCAAGTGGAGCCGGTCCCGCTTCTTGCTGCGGCGGAACTCGCTGCGGCGACGCACCACGTCGAAGCGGTGGTCCAGGTAGACCTCGAGGAGTTCCTTGAGGCCGAGGGTGAGCGGCTGACCGTCCACCAGCGCCACGTTGTTGATGCCGAAGGACTCCTCCATGGCCGTCAGCTTGTAGAGCTGCTCCAGGACGGCCTCCGGTACGAAGCCGTTCTTGATCTCGATGACCAGGCGCAGGCCGTGCTCGCGGTCCGTGAGGTCCTTGACGTCGGCGATGCCCTGGAGCTTCTTGGAACCGACCAGTTCCTTGATCTTCGAGATGACCTTCTCGGGGCCGACCGCGAAGGGCAGCTCGGTGACGACGAGGCCCTTGCGACGCGCCGTCACGTTCTCCACGGAGACCGTCGAGCGGATCTTGAACGTGCCGCGGCCGGTCTCGTACGCGTCCCTGATGCCGGACAGGCCGACGATCTTGCCACCGGTGGGCAGATCGGGACCGGGCACGTACTTCATGAGGGTGTCGAGGTCGGCGCCCGGGTGCTTGATCAAGTGCCGCGCGGCGGCGATCACTTCACCCAGGTTGTGCGGCGCCATGTTCGTCGCCATGCCGACCGCGATGCCCGACGCACCGTTCACCAGCAGGTTCGGGTACGCCGCCGGGAGGACGAGCGGCTCCTGCTCCTGGCCGTCGTAGTTCGCGACGAAGTCGACGGTGTTCTCGTCGATCGACTCCGTCATGAGGGACGCCGCGGCGTCCGGGCGACACTCCGTGTACCTCATGGCGGCCGGGCGGTCGTCATTGCCCAGGGAGCCGAAGTTCCCGTGCCCGTCCACCAGGGGGACGCGCATGGAGAACGGCTGGGCGAGGCGCACCAGTGCGTCGTAGATCGACGAGTCGCCATGGGGGTGCAACTTACCCATGACCTCGCCGACGACGCGGGCGCACTTCACGTAGCCGCGCTCGGGTCGCAGGCCCATCTCGTTCATCTGGTAGACGATCCGACGGTGGACGGGCTTCATCCCGTCGCGGGCGTCGGGCAGGGCGCGTGAGTAGATGACCGAGTACGCGTACTCCAGGTAGGAGCCCTGCATTTCGTCGACCACGTCGACGTCGAGGATCTTCTCCTCGAAGTCGTCGGGCGGCGGGGTCTTCGTGCTGCGGCGGGCCATCGCGGCTGCGGCTCCTTCACCTACAAGAACGGTTACATGAACGGGAACTGTCGCGGACCATTGTGGACCGCCGCACTGACAACGCCGCTCGCGCCCCTTCAGTACCGGGTGTCGCGCGGCCCCGAGAGGCCGCTGCTCGCTCACGGCGTAGCCCCGGCGGGAACTTCGCCAGGTGCCAGCACGCTTGCATACAGTGGCAGCACTCGCAGCAGTTCAGTGTTACAGGACCTGCCGCAGTCCAGAGCTCACCGCGTATTCGCGTTGCACCGCGATCGAAGGGACGTACATGCCCATGGGTCACACGGCCACCGCCGAGGCCGGCTCCGGCGGCCTGACAGCGACCGAGCACCGGCTGGCCAACGGCCTGCGCGTGGTGCTCTCCGAGGATCACCTGACCCCGGTCGCGGCGGTCTGCCTCTGGTACGACGTCGGCTCGCGCCACGAGGTCAAGGGCCGTACGGGCCTGGCTCACCTCTTCGAGCACCTGATGTTCCAGGGCTCGAAGCAGGTGCACGGCAACGGGCACTTCGAGTTCGTCCAGGGCGCGGGCGGCTCGCTCAACGGCACGACGAGCTTCGAGCGCACCAACTACTTCGAGACCATGCCCGCCCACCAGCTGGAGCTCGCGCTGTGGCTGGAGGCCGACCGCATGGGCTCGCTGCTCACGGCTCTCGACGACGAGTCGATGGAGAACCAGCGGGACGTCGTGAAGAACGAGCGTCGCCAGCGCTACGACAATGTGCCCTACGGCACGGCGTTCGAGAAGCTGACCGCCCTCATGTACCCCGAGGGGCACCCGTACCACCACACGCCCATCGGCTCCATGGCCGACCTGGACGCGGCGACCCTCGAAGACGCGCGGAACTTCTTCCGCACCTACTACGCGCCCAACAACGCGGTGCTGTCGATCGTCGGCGACATCGACCCCGAGCAGACGCTGGCCTGGGTCGAGCGGTACTTCGGCTCCATCCCCGGCCACGACGGCAAGCCCGCCCCGCGCGACGGCGCGCTCCCGGAGGTCATCGGTGAGCAGCAGCGCGAGGTCGTCGAGGAGGAGGTCCCGGCGCGCGCCCTCATGTCGGCGTACCGGCTTCCGCAGGACGGTACGCGCGCGTGCGACGCCGCCGATCTCGCCCTGACCGTCCTGGGCGGCGGCGAGTCGTCCCGGCTCTACAACCGCCTCGTACGCCGTGACCGCACCGCCGTGGCGGCCGGCTTCGGGCTGCTGCGCCTCGCCGGAGCGCCCTCCCTGGGCTGGCTGGACGTGAAGACCTCCGGGGACGTCGAGGTGCCGGTCATCGAGGCCGCCGTCGACGAGGAGCTCGCCCGGTTCGCCGAGGAGGGCCCGAGCCCGGAGGAAATGGAGCGCGCCCAGGCCCAGTTGGAGCGCGAGTGGCTGGACCGCCTGGGGACGGTCGCGGGGCGCGCCGACGAGCTGTGCCGCTACGCCGTCCTGTTCGGCGACCCGCAGCTCGCCCTGACCGCCGTGGGGCGCGTCCTGGAGGTGACCGCCGAGGACGTCCAGGAGATCGCCAAGGCGCGCCTGCGTCCCGACAACCGCGCGTCCCTCGTGTACGAGCCGACCGCACCCGCCGACACCGAGACCGCCGAGATCACCGAGGAGGCGGGCCAGTGACGGAGCAGCTCGCGAACATGGACTTCCACCCCCGGCCGCAGGCGGGCGAGCCCAAGCCGTGGGCGTTCCCGGCCCCGGAGCGCGGCGCGCTGCCCAACGGCCTGACGGTGCTGCGCTGCCACCGGCCCGGCCAGCAGGTCGTCGCCGTGGAGGTGCACCTGGACGCGCCGTTGGACGCCGAACCGAAGGGTCTGGACGGCGTCTCGACCATCATGGCGCGGGCCCTCAACGAGGGCACCGACAAGCACTCCGCCGAGGAGTTCGCTGCCGAGCTGGAGCGCTGCGGCGCCACGATGGACGCGCACGCCGACCACCCCGGTGTCCGCGCTTCCCTCGAAGTGCCGGCCTCGCGCCTCTCCAAGGGCCTCGCCCTCCTGGCCGACGCCCTGCGCGCCCCCGCCTTCGACGACAGCGAGATCGAGCGCCTCGTCCGCAACCGCTTGGACGAGATCCCGCACGAGAGCGCCAACCCGGCCCGGCGCGCCGCCAAGGAGCTCTCCAAGCAGCTCTTCCCGGCCGACACGCGCGTGTCGCGCCCGCGCCAGGGCACCGAGGAGACCGTCTCGGCCATCGACGCGGCGGCCGTGCGCGCCTTCTACGACCGCCACGTACGCCCCGCCACCGCCACGGCCGTCGTCGTCGGTGACCTGACGGGCATCGACCTGGACGCCCTCCTCGCCGACACGCTCGGCGCCTGGACGGGCGACACCGCCGAGCCGCGCCCGGTGCCCCCGGTCGTCGCCGACGACACCGGCCGCGTGATCATTGTGGACCGCCCGGGCGCCGTGCAGACCCAGTTGCTCATCGGCCGGGTCGGACCGGACAAGCACGACCGTGTGTGGCCCGCTCAGGTCCTCGGCACGTACTGCCTGGGCGGCACCCTGACGTCGCGTCTGGACCGCGTGCTGCGCGAGGAGAAGGGCTACACCTACGGTGTGCGCTCCTTCGCCCAGGTGCTGCGTTCCGCGCCCGACGGCAGCGGTGCGGCGATGCTCGCCATCAGCGGCTCGGTGGACACGCCGAACACCGGGCCCGCGCTCGACGACCTCTGGAAGGTGCTGCGCACGCTGGCGGCCGAGGGGCTCACGGATGCCGAACGGGACACCGCCGTGCAGAACTTGGTGGGCGTGGCCCCGCTGAAGTTCGAGACCGCCGCGGCCGTCGCGAGCACCCTCGCCGACCAGGTCGAGCAGCACCTGCCGGACGACTTCCAGGCGCAGGTCTACCGGCAGCTGGCCGCCACGGGCACCGTGGAGGCCACGGCGGCCGTCGTGAGCGCGTTCCCCGCGGATCGTCTGGTGACGATCCTCGTGGGCGACGCCGCGCAGATCGAGGAGCCGGTCAAGGCGCTCGGCATCGGCGAGGTCACGGTGGTCGCGGGCTGACCGCGTTTCCCGAGGCAGCTCACGAAGCCCCGGCGCCGTCCTCGGCCGCCGGGGCTTCGTGGTGTCCGTCACGATCTTCTTCAATCACTACACGATCACAAATGTCCGAATTGGTGTAGAGGTTGCCTCTCTGGTCTGTGGCGTGCACTACAAAAGCCGGGTTCTGTTTGTCGATCCAAAGACGCCCCGCTTAGCGTTCCCTCCGGCTGTCCGCCAGACGTACGTCGCGCCCGCGACACCGGACAGTCATCGCCGAGTCCCCGTGGTGCGAGCCAGGGGAGCCGGGGACCCACCGAAGTCCCTGGGGTGAATCGGGCGCTCTTCCCGTCAGGGGAGGGGGCCTGTAGGAGACCTTCCTGCTCCGAACCCGTCAGCTAACCCGGTAGGCGAGAAGGAAGGAAAGGACCAGCCACTTCATGGGGTTCACCCGTGCCACCGGGAAGCACCGCCGTCCCAGCCGCCTGACGCGTACCACCGCTCAGGTCGCGGGCGTCGCCGCGATCACCACGACGGGCGTGGTGGGCGGTCTCGCCGCCCCCGCCCTCGCCGCCGACACCGCGGCAGTGCCGCACGACGGCCTCACGCAGGCCGTCGCCATCGGCGACTCCCTCGCCGACCAGATCGACGCGCAGGCCTCCGCGCAGCAGAAGGCCGCCGCCAAGGCGAAGGCCGAGGCCGAGGCGAAGAAGAAGGCCGAGGAGGCCAAGCGCAAGGCCGAGGCCGAGGCCAAGAAGCGGGCCGCGGAGAAGGCCAAGAAGGAGCGCGAGGCCAAGGAGCGCGCCGCCCGTGAGGCCGAGCGCAAGCGCCTGAACAGCTTCGTGGCGCCGATCTCCGGCTCGTACGTCTCCACCTCCTACCAGGCCGGCAGCGGCCTGTGGTCCTCCGGCAGCCACACCGGCATCGACTTCCACGCCTCCAGCGGCACCTCGGTGCACGCGGTCGGCCGCGGCACCGTCGTCGAGGCCGGCTGGGGCGGCGCGTACGGCAACAACGTCGTGATCAAGATGAACGACGGTACGTACACCCAGTACGGTCACATGTCCTCGATCGGCGTCTCCGTCGGCCAGGACGTCACCCCCGGCCAGCAGATAGGCCTCTCCGGGGCGACCGGCAACGTCACGGGCCCGCACCTCCACTTCGAGGCCCGCACCGGCCCCGACTACGGCTCGGACATCGACCCCGTCGCGTACCTGCGCCAGCACGGTGTGAACGTCTGACCCGACAGCACACTCCACGAAAGCCCCGGCTCACCGAGCCGGGGCTTTCGCGTGCTCGGGTCCGCACTGTCCAAAAAATATCCCCGGATTCAGTTCCCTCGTCGGAAATTCAAGTCCGGTGGAATAGAGTCTCCCGGTAAACGTTCCGGCCGCGCGTCACGCGTGTTTGACCGGGCGTCAATCGACCGCGTATCGCGGGCATTGAGGCGGAGGTCGAGTCATGCGCATTCCCGCGCAGTCGGTATGCACAGCGATCCGCGACGACATCGTCGCCGGCGTCTACGAGCGCGGCGGCAGACTCACCGAGGAACTGCTCGCGCGCCGCTACGGGGTCTCGCGCGTGCCCGTAAGGGAGGCGCTGCGCACCCTGGAGGCGGAGGGGTTCGTCGTCACGCGCAGGCACGCGGGCGCGTGCGTGGCCGAACCCACCGAGCGGGAGGCGGCCGACCTCCTGGAGATCCGCATGCTGCTCGAACCCATGGGTGCCGCCCGCGCCGCGCAGCGCCGCACCGAGGCCCACCTCAAGGTCCTGCGCGGCCTGGTCAGGCTGGGGCAGGAGCGCGCCAGGCGGGGTCAGAGCGAGGATCTGCGCTCCCTCGGAAGCTGGTTCCACGAGACGCTCGTCCAGGCCTCCGGCAGCCCCGGCCTGATCACCCTGCTCACCCAGCTCCGGCACAAGATCGCCTGGATGTACGCCGTGGAGAGTCCGGCCCGACCGGTCGAGTCCTGGGCCGAGCACGGCGCCATCGTCGACGCCGTGGCGCGGGGCGACGCGGAGCGTGCGCGCGCCCTGGCCGCCCTGCACACCGAGCGCGCGACGGCCGCCCACAAGTTGCGCGCCCCCCGCGCGGGCGAGCGTGTGAGGACTTCGCAACATGCAGTCAACACGGTGGGCCGCCAGATTTAACAACGGCGCCGTATACAAATAAGTGCGCTATTCGGTGAATGGGTCGGACGAGGTGCGGGGGTATTTCCGCTGCCTATTTCCGCCTGCTTTCCGTCGCCCAATTCTCGGCGCGGCAGTGAACGAAAAAGCCGCGCACCCCCGAAAGGGGCGCGCGGCTCAGTCGTACAGCTTTTGTCTTTTACGTCAGACGGTCTCGGGAAGCTCCTCGAGCCCCTCGGCGACCAGCTTCGCCAGACGGTCGAGCGCGGCGTCCGCGCCCTCGGCGTCGGAGGCCAGCACGATCTCCTCGCCGCCCTGCGCGCCCAGGCCGAGCACGGCCAGCATGGAGGCGGCGTTGACGGGGTTGCCGTCGGCCTTGGCGATCGTCACGGGAACGCCGGCCGCCGTGGCAGCGCGGACGAAGATGGAAGCGGGGCGGGCGTGGAGGCCCTCGGCCCAGCCGACGTTGACGCGGCGCTCAGCCATGTGATGCTGCCCTTCAGGTGTCTCACGGTTGTCTAGACCAGTGTTCCATACCGGGAGGCGTGCGTGACGCGGACCCAGGTCCTCGCCGGCACGGCCCTTCGGTCCTCCATAGGGTGCCTTCCGTACGCACGGGCCGCGACCCGTACGACCGACCGCCGTCCGTCGGTGCCCGGCCCTACTCTTGCGGCATGGAGACCCCGTCGGACCGGCATGTGTACCCCGCCCACTGGGAGGCCGACGTGGTGCTGCGCGACGGCGGCACCGCGCGGATCAGGCCCATCACGACCGCGGACGCCGAGCACCTGACCAGCTTCTACGAGCAGGTCTCGGACGAGTCGAAGTACTACCGCTTCTTCGCGCCCTACCCCCGCCTGTCCGCCAAGGACGTGCACCGCTTCACCCATCACGACTACGTGGACCGGGTCGGCCTCGCGGTGACCGTGGGCGGCGAGTTCATCGCCACGGTGCGCTACGACCGGATCAACGCGCAGGGCATGCCGGCGACAGCGCCCGCCGACGAGGCGGAGGTCGCCTTCCTCGTGCAGGACGCCCACCAGGGCCGCGGCGTCGCCTCCGCGCTCCTGGAGCACATCGCGGCCGTCGCCCGGGAGCGCGGCATCCGCCGGTTCGCCGCCGAGGTGCTGCCCGCCAACAGCAAGATGATCAAGGTCTTCCGGGACGCCGGATACACGCAGAAGCGCAGCTTCGAGGACGGCGTCGTCCGCCTGGAGTTCGACATCGAGCCCACGGAGGCCTCGCTCGCGGTGCAGCACGCGCGCGAGCAGCGCGCCGAGGCCCGCTCGGTGCAGCGCCTGCTCGCACCCGGCTCCGTCGCCGTGATCGGCGTGGGGCGTGCGGCCGGAGGAGTGGGCCGCAGCGTTCTCGACAACCTGAAGGACGCCGGATTCACCGGCCGCCTGTACGCGGTGAACCAGGCCTTCGGGGACGACGTCACCGAGATCGACGGCGTGCCCGCCCACCGCTCCGTACACGACATCGATCCGGCCGAAACCGTCGACCTGGCGGTCGTCGCCGTGCCCGCGCCGGACGTCCCCGAGGTGGTCGCCGAGTGCGGCGAGCGCGGCGTACAGGGCCTCGTCGTGGTCTCCGCCGGCTACGCCGAGAGCGGCGACGAGGGCCGCGAGCGCCAGCGCGCCCTGGTCCGCCAGGCCCGCAGCTACGGGATGCGCATCGTCGGGCCGAACGCCTTCGGGGTCGTCAACACGTCACCGGAGGTACGGCTCAACGCCTCGCTCGCCCCCGAGATGCCGCGCCCCGGGCGCATCGGCCTGTTCGCCCAGTCCGGCGCCATCGGCATCGCCCTCCTGTCCCGCCTGCACCGCAGGGGCGGCGGCGTCACCGGCGCCAGCGGGGTCTCCACATTCGTCTCCGCGGGCAACCGCGCGGACGTCTCCGGGAACGACGTCCTTCAGTACTGGTACGACGACGCGGACACCGACGTCGCCCTCATGTACCTCGAATCGATTGGCAACCCCCGCAAGTTCACCCGCCTCGCCCGCCGCACCGCCGCCGCCAAGCCCCTGGTGGTCGTGCAGGGCGCCCGGCACAGCGGCATCGCGCCCACGGGCCACGCGGTGCGCGCCACCCGCCTCCCGTACGCCACCGTCTCGGCGCTGCTGCGCCAGGCCGGAGTCATCCGGGTCGACACGATCACCGAACTGGTGGACACCGGCCTCCTGTTGGCCCGCCAGCCGCTGCCCGAGGGACCGCGCGTCGCCATCCTCGGCAACTCCGAGTCGCTCGGTCTCCTCACGTACGACGTGTGCCTCTCCGAAGGGCTGCGCCCCAAGCCGCCGCTGGACCTGACGACGGCCGCGTCCGCCGCCGACTTCCGGGCGGCGCTCGAGCAGGCGCTGGCCGACGAGAAGACCGACGCCGTCGTGGTCACCGCCATCCCCGCCGTGGGGGAGGGCCCCTCCGAGGACGCGGAACTCGCCGCCGCCCTGAGCGCGGCGGCCGCCACAGGGCCCACGAAGCCGGTACTCGTCGTCCACGTCGAGCTCGGCGGCCTCGCCGAAGCACTCTCCGCAGCGGCGAGCACGGGACCGAACGCGCCCGACACGCCACCGCAGCGCACCACCCCCGAGACGGCCTCCGAGGACACGCAGCCGCCCGCCGAGGCGGAGCTCGCCCCGCGCCTCATCCCCGCCTACCCCGCCGCCGAGCGCGCCGTCCGCGCGCTCTCTCAGGTGGCCAAGTACGCCCAGTGGCGACGCGACGCCGCCGCGCCCGGCAAGGTGCCCGAGTACGACCACGTCGACGAGCAGGGGGCCGCCGAGCTGATCACGGAACTGCTCGCCGAGGAGGGAGACCCGCGAGGCGCCGACCTCGCGCCGGAGGACGCCCGCGCGCTGCTGTCCCGCTACGGCATCGACGTGCGCAGCACGCTGCCCGCGCCGGGACCGGACGAGGCCGCGCAGGCGGCGCAGGAGCTCGGCTACCCGGTGGCACTGAAGACGACGGCCCCACATCTGCGGCACCGCCCCGACCTCGGCGGCGTACGCCTGGACCTGTCCAGCGAGGGCGAGCTGCGGCGCGCCTACGCAGACTTGACCCGCCGTCTCGGCAAGCCCGCCGAACTGCGCCCGGTCGTGCAGTCGATGGCGCCGCGCGGAGTCGACACGGTCGTACGCGCCGTCATAGACCCGGCCGCCGGCGCCGTGCTCTCCTTCGGGCTCGCCGGAGCTGCCTCCGAGCTGCTCGGCGACACCGCGCACCGGCTGATCCCCGCGACCGACAAGGACGCGCAGGCGATCGTGCGGTCCATCAAGACGTCCCCGATCCTGTTCGGCTGGCGGGGCGCGGCCCCCGTGGACACCCCCGCGCTCGAAGAGCTGTTGCAGCGGGTGTCGTGCCTGGTCGACGACCACCCCGAGGTCGTCGGCGTCGCCCTCGAACCCGTCGTCGTGGCGGAGCGCGGACTGACCGTCCTCGGCGCCTCCGTCCGGCTCGCACCGCCGCCCGCCCGCGACGACCTGGGCCCGCGCACGCTGCCCGCCGCGTACTGAACCGCCTCGCGAACACCCCGTACGGAGCCCTCACGGAGAGTTATCCACAGGGGCACCGGCAGTCTCTTTTCGGGCCTTAGGATGGACCCCATGGCCAAGACCAGTACGACGACCCAAGGGCTCCGCACGGCGATCGAGCGCAGCGGCTACTACCCGGCTCTCGTGGCCGAGGCGGTGGAGGCCGCGGTCGGCGGCGAGCCGATCTCGTCGTATCTGGTGCACCAGGAGACGACGTTCGACGCGAACGAGGTCCGCCGTCATGTCACCGTCCTGGTCCTGACCGACAGCCGCTTCATCGTCAGCCACACCGACGAGCAGGCGGCCGACAGCACGTCCCCGACGTCGTACGCGACGACGTCCACGGAGTCCGTGCAGATCGGCCGGATCTCGTCGGTCGTGCTCAGCCGCGTCGTCGCCAATCCGGAGAAGTACGTTCCGGGCTCGCTGCCCCGCGAGGTCGTCCTCACCATCGGCTGGGGCGCCGTCTCCCGCATCGACCTGGAGCCCGCGACCTGCGGCGACCCCAACTGCGAGGCGGACCACGGGTACACGGGCAGCACGACGGCCGACGACCTGAGCCTGCGCGTCAGCGAGGCCGGGGACGGCCCGGAGACCGTGCGCCAGGCCCTCACGTTCTCGCAGTCCCTCTCCGAGGCCATCGCGGACGCGGGCCGTCGATGACGCAGGCCGCCTGGGACGACGTAGAGCCGCTGCCCGTCCACACCGCTCCCGTCCCGGCGTACGGCACCGGATCCCTCGCCGACCTGCTGCCCACCATCGGCGCCCATCTGGGCGTGCCCGGCTGCGCCGCCGCGATCCCCGAGCTGCAGCCGGTCGACCGCGCCTGCGTGTTCCTCATCGACGGCCTGGGCTGGGAACAGCTGAGGGCGCATCCCGACGAGGCCCCGTTCCTCAGCTCGCTCATATCGTCCTCGCGCGGCGGCACCGGCCGTCCGATCACCGCGGGCTACCCGGCGACCACCGCGACCTCCCTCGCCTCCGTGGGCACGGGACTGCCGCCCGGCGCGCACGGCCTGCCCGGCTACACGGTGCGCAACCCGGAGACCGGCGAGCTGATGAACCAGCTCCGCTGGAACCCCTGGACGAAGCCGCGGACCTGGCAGCCGTACCCCACGATCTTCCAGCGCGCCCACGAGGCGGGCATTCACACGGCGCAGGTGTCCGCGCCGCACTTCGAGACGACGCCGCTCACCAAGATCGCCCTCAGCGGCGGCACGTTCTACGGCCGTCTCTCCGGCGAGGACCGCATGGACCTCGCCGCCGAGCAGCTGGCCGCGGGGGACCGGTCGCTGGTCTACACGTACTACAGCGAGGTCGACGGCAAGGGGCACCGCTTCGGCGTGGACTCCGACGCCTGGCGCGGCCAGCTCATGTACGTCGACCGCCTCGCGCAGCGTCTTGCCGAGCAACTGCCGCCGCGCAGCGCCCTGTACGTCACCGCCGACCACGGCATGGTCGACATCGCCTTCGACGAGCAGTCCCGCATCGACTTCGACGAGGACTGGGAACTGAGCGCGGGCGTCGCCCTGTTGGGCGGCGAGGGCCGCGCCCGCCATGTGTACGCGGTGCCGGGGGCGGCGGGCGATGTGCTCACCGTGTGGCGCGAGGTACTGGGCGAGCAGTTCTGGATCGCCTCGCGCGACGAGGCGATCGCGGCCGGCTGGTTCGGCCCGCAGGTTGATCAACGGGTGTACGACCGCCTCGGAGACGTCATCGCGGCGGCCCGTGACGACGTGCTCCTGATCGCCTCGCGCAACGAGCCGAAGGAATCGCTGATGGTCGGCAACCACGGCTCGATGACTCCGGCGGAGCAGCACGTACCGCTGCTGGAAGTGCGGTCCTGACCCCACCCGCTCGCCCCGCCCCACCCCACCCCGCGTGATCCGAAAGGTGCTCAACTCCCCATGCCCGAGCTGGTGTTCTTCTCCGGAACGATGGACTGTGGGAAGTCGACCCTCGCTCTGCAGATCGAGCACAACCGCTCGGCGCGCGGCCTCCAGGGGCTCATCTTCACCCGCGACGACCGGGCGGGGGAGGGCAAGCTCTCCTCCCGCCTCGGCCTGGTCACGGACGCCGTGGAGGTCGCGGACGACCTGGACGTCTACGCGTATGTGGTCGAGCACCTCTCGCACGGCGGCAGAGTGGACTACCTGATCGCGGACGAGGCGCAGTTCCTGGCGCCCGGACAGATCGACCAGCTGGCCCGCGTCGTCGACGAGCTGGAACTCGACGTCTTCGCCTTCGGCATCACCACGGACTTCCGCTCCAAGCTGTTCCCCGGCTCGCAGCGGCTGGTCGAACTCGCCGACCGCGTAGAGGTGTTGCAGGTGGAGGCGCTGTGCTGGTGCGGCGCCCGCGCCACGCACAACGCCCGTACCGTCAACGGCGAGATGGTCGTCGAGGGCGCTCAGGTCGTCGTCGGAGACGTGACCCGCGTGGCGGACGAGATCGGCTACGAGGTGCTGTGCCGGCGCCACCATCGGCGCCGGATGACGAGCGCCACCGCGCACGCGGCGCCGCTGTCCCCGGACGTGCTGCCCGTCGGCTCGGCCTGAACGAAACGCGGGACGGGGACCGCGGGCCCCAGTGGACGCGCCGGTGGACGCCCCGGCTACGTGGCCAGGGACGCCACCACCGAGAACTCCGCCCCCTCCGGATCCGCCACCGTGGCCACCCGTCCGTGTGAACCCTCGCGGGCGGGGGACACCACGTGGCCGCCCAGATCGGCGACCCGCTCCACGGCCTCGTCGACGTCCTCGACCTTGAAGTACGTCATCCAGTGCGGGCCCTGGTCACGCGGCAGGGCGTGACCGGCGCCGTGCACGGAGGCCACGGGCCGACCCGCCAGGTGCAGGGTCAGGAAGTCGAAGTCGGCGGAGACGAGGGCCTCCTCGGTGTATCCGAAGACCGCCTGGTAGAACTTCGCGACGCTCGCGGTCTCCCGCGTCACCAGCTCGTTCCACACCATCGCGCCCGGCACCCCGGTCACCGCCGAGCCCGCGTGCTCGCCGGCCTGCCAGATCCCGAACACCGCACCCGCGGGGTCGGAGCCGATCGCCATCCGGCCGGCCTCCCCGGCGTCCAGCGGACCCACGCCCACCGTGCCGCCGCAGTGCCGCACCGTCTCGGCCGTCGCGTCCACGTCGTCCGAGGCCAGATAGGGGGTCCAGGCGATCGGCAGCCGGCGGTCGGGTGGCAGCTGGCCGATCCCGGCGACCTCCCTGCCGTCGAGGAGCGCCCGTACATACGGGCCGAGCTGCTGCGGGCCGGGCCTGAACTCCCAGCCGAACAGCGCCCCGTAGAACTCCTGGGTCGCCGCCATGCCGTGCACCATCAGACTCACCCAGCACGGGGTGCCCGGTGCGCGCCGGGCTGCTGCCTCGGTCATCGTCACTCTCTCCTCGGAACGGAACCCTCGGGGCCCGCGGCTCGGGATCCCACATGTCAAGTGGCGCCGTGCCGATGTTGGCGCTCGGTGCCGCACGACGCTCTTCGGCCGCGCCGAAGCCGGCGAACTCCCCGCTGAGGGTGCCCGAAACGGTGTTTCGCATACGTTTCGGCGCCACGACCCTGCCATGTCCGGTCAATAGACGCTCGGTAGTCGATCGAGCACGCTATACGACCGGGAGCGCGCGGGCCAGAGCATGAGCAAGGATGGGCCCATGAATGCCATCATCTCCGCATCCGAACTTGCGAGCGAGTTGGCGGGCGAGCGGCCCCCTGTTCTGCTCGACGTCCGCTGGCAGCTCAGCGTCGCCAAGGCTGGGGGAGCGCCCGCGTTCGACGGTCGTGCCGAGTACGCGGCGGGCCATCTGCCGGGCGCGGTCTACGTCGATCTCGACACGGAACTTGCTGGTCACGCGGGTCCGGGCGAGGGCAGGCACCCGCTGCCCGAGCTGTCCGCGTTCGGCGTGGCGATGCGCTCCGCCGGCGTCTCGGCCAACCGCGACGTCGTTGTGTACGACGGCGGCCAGGGCTGGGCCGCGGCGCGCGCCTGGTGGCTGTTGCGCTGGACGGGTCACCCGTCCGTGCGAGTCCTCGACGGCGGGCTCGCCGCCTGGGACGGCCCCCTGGAGACCGCGACGCCGACGCCGACGCCGGAGCCGGGCACCTTCGACCCTGCACCCGGTGCCACCGGATTGCTCGACGCGGACGCCGCCGCGGCGCTGGCCCGCTCGGGTCTGCTCCTGGACGCCCGCGCCGCCGAGCGTTACCGCGGCGACGTGGAGCCCATCGACCGCGTCGGCGGCCACATCCCCGGCGCGGTGTCCGCCCCGACGACGGAGAACGTCGGCGACGACGGTCGTTTCCGCCCCGCCGCCGAGCTCGCGGAGCGCTTCAAGTCCCTTGGCGCGAACGGCGATCCGGGCCAGGTCGGTGTGTACTGCGGCTCGGGCGTCTCGGCCGCGCACGAGATCCTGGCGCTCGCCGTCGCGGGCATCGACGCCCGGCTGTACGTCGGTTCCTGGTCGCAGTGGTCCGCCGACGAGACGCGCCCGGTGGCCACGGGGCCGGACCCGCAGTAGCCGCCGCTGCGCAGAGGGGGCCCGCGCCGACTGAACGGCGAGGGCCCCCTTCGCGTACAAGAGGTGGGCTACTCCTGCTTCTTGCGGCGCGTGCCGAAGACGATCTCGTCCCAACTCGGCACGGCGGCGCGGCGACCGGGGCGGACGCCGTCGGCCTCCGCCTGGCGGTCGGTGGTGCCGGTGAGGCGGTCGCGGTGTCCGGCGACGGCGCGCGGCATCAGGATGTCCGCGTACGCCGATCCGGCCCCGGCCGAGGCCGCGGGAGCCGCCGGCTCCTCCACCTCGGCGGCTGCGGGCGGCTCGGGCTCCTCCTGCGGAGGCTCGGGAGCCACGGCGGGACGCTCGGGAGCCACCGAGGGGCGCTCCGGCACCGCGAGGTCGCCGCGGTAGCTCGGTACGGCCTCCAGGAGGCTGGTCAGCGAGTCGCGCTCCGGCGGGGCGGACGAGGCGATCGCGGGCAGCTCCGTCTCCTCGGGCTCCGGCTCCGAGGGCGGCGTGGGCCGCTCGAGCTGCCGGTCCAGGGCCCGGTCGAGGGGACGGTCCCTGGGCAGTCGGGCGATGCGCGGCACGAACGGGAACGTGGGTTCGGGTGTGCCGATGTCGTCGGACTCGCCGATCAGCGAGCGCGCCTCGTCGTCCACGGCCTGGACGAGCCTGCGGGGCGGGTCGTACGTCCAGCTCGCCGAGTGCGGTTCGCCCGCGACCCGGTAGACGAGCAGGACTTCCCAGGTGCCGTCGTCCCGGCGCCAGGAGTCCCACTGGACCGTG
Organism: Streptomyces sp. NPDC051684; assembly: GCF_044453445.1. NCBI lineage: Bacteria > Bacillati > Actinomycetota > Actinomycetes > Kitasatosporales > Streptomycetaceae > Streptomyces > Streptomyces sp. NPDC051684. The sequence goes on from NZ_JBITCS010000006.1 coordinate 94,475, forward strand.
TCCTTGTCGGCGCCGCGCAGCAGGAGACGCTCCTGCACCGCCTCGCCCAGCTGGGGTCCCGCGTTCTCGCCGGGGCGGCGCACGGGGGTCTTCCTGGCGCGCTCCGCCATGAACGCGCGCTCCGCGAGCACGGGACCCTCGAAGCGGCGCACCCGGTCGACCGGGATACCGGCGAACTGCGCGACCTCCTCGGCGGTCGCGCCTGCCCGTATGCGCGCCTGAATGTCGCGTGGGCGGAGGTGGCTCTCCACCTCGATCTCGATCTGGCCGAGGCGCGGACGGTCGCCACGTACGGCGGCCCGGAGGCGCTCGTCGATCGGCAGCGTGTACTCCGTGCTGTCCGCAGCCTTCAGCACCAGCCGTGTGCCGTCGTTAGAGACGGCCACGACACGCAGTTCGGGCATGGGGACCTCCCGGGTGGTGCCTGCCGACGTCACGTGCGTCGCTGCTTCCGCTAGTCGAGTGTGGCCTGCCCGGGTGCAGCCTGCCACAACCTTGCCGAGTTGCCCGGCGTGTCGGGCATGGGCCCTGGTTCGCCGTTATGGCACGGTTACCTATTCGCAACGCTAAGTGACGGACTCCGTCACCCTGTGCAGCGAACCCCCTCCCCACGGTCCTGGCAGGACCCGAGCACCCTGGCGGGAGACCGGACCCAGGGCTCGCAACAGTACTCCATTCGGGCCACTTGCGTGGATCGGCACGCCGCCGAAGTTCTCTCGGGGGGCGGGAGTTGGGGCGACGGGCTCCCGATCGTGGCGGGCGATGTGTGGGGCCCGCGTGTTCTGCTTCACGAAATCTCCCGAACCGGAACTGATTCGTCCTCCGATACGTCCTTTCTCTTGCGTCCCAGGGAGTTCGCTTACTCTTGGGAGCTTCGCTGTGGCATGGGTGGTTTTGTCGCGAAAGGCAGGCAAGGTTCGACGATGGGCAAGAAGCCGGAGATCTCCGAGGACATATCCGAGGACAGGGAGGAAAAGCCCAAGGAGAGGCGGCTGGATCTGAGCGTCCCGCAGGTGGCGGGCAGTGCGGTCGCCGCCGTCGTGGCCGCGAAGCTCGCCTCCGGCCTCGGTGTCTACGGGACGATCCTCGGCGCCGGCGTGGTCAGCGCCCTCGCCACCTGCGGCGGCACGCTCTTCCAGCACTTCTTCAGGCGCACCGGTGAACAGATACGCGACGTCCGGGTGGTGAAGCCGAAGACCCGTCAGGTGCCGGTGACGGGGCACGGCACGCCCGTGCCCCGGACGTTCCGCTCGGACTCCTCGATGGATGCCACGCGTTCGATGGTCACGGGCTCGGAGCCGCCCGCGGCGCGCCCGGCCATGACGGCGCTGCCGACCACCACGACCTGGGGCACGCGCGCGACCCCGACCGCGGACGCCGAAGAGGCGGCGGCCCTGCCGCAGATCTCCGCGCTCGAGCAGGCCACCGCCATGGAGCGGATCTCCGACCCGACCACCGCGGGGACCCAGTTGCTCGACACGGGCGCCGTCGCCGACCTGTTGCCCGACGAGGACACCGACAAGACCCGGCTGCTGGGCGCCGTGGGCGTGACCGCCGCGGCCGACCCCGAGAAGACCCAGTTGATCAGTCCGGAGACGGTCGACGAGGCCACGCGGATGCTGCGCGTCACGGACGGCGAGCACCCCGAAGGCGGCGAGTTCGCCGAAGGCGGCGCGGACGCCGACGACGAGTTCACCGAGGGCACAGTGCACCGTTCGCGCATCAAGAGCTGGAAGCGGCCGCTGATCGCCGCCGCGCTCGTCTTCGGCGTCACCATGTGCGGCATCACGACGTACGAACTGATGTCGGGCCACGCCTTCGGGGGCGGCGGTGGCACCACCATCGGCGACGCCTTCAAGGGGCGGAACTCGTCGTCCGACAGCGACACCACCCCGGACACCACGCAGACGCCCTCCGACGACAGCAGCACCGGCTCGGACACCGGCACGCAGCAGAACGGCGACGGGTCCACCACCGCTCCGGACCCGAGCGCCACGCCTTCGTCCGGTGCCAGCGACGGTTCCGGCACGGGCGCGGACTCCGGTTCGGACAGCGGGTCCTCGGACTCGGGCTCGGACCCCGGTTCCGACAGCGGGTCCTCCGACTCCGGTTCGGACTCGGGCTCCGACAGCGGTTCGGATTCCGGTTCGGACAGCGGCAGCACCACCGACCCGACCACCGCTCCCACGCAGGGTTCGGACGTCCAGCCGCAGTCGGAGTGACCCGCCGGCGGCCCCTTCCGGGGCTGCCGGTCAGTCGCCGAGGACCCGCCGCAGATAGGCGTTGCCGAACACGCGGTCCGGGTCCAGGCGGTCGCGCAGCGCCGTGAACTCGCCGAAGCGCGGGTACGCGCGCGTGAAGTACTCCGCGTCGCGGGTGTGCATCTTGCCCCAGTGCGGACGCCCCTCGTGGGCGGTGAGGATCTGCTCGGCCGCGGTGAAGTACCGGTGGTACGGCGTCCCCTTGTACATGTGCACGGCCACGTAGGCGGTGTCGCGGTCGGACGCCGTGGACAGCGCGATGTCGTCGGCCGGGGCGGTGCGGACCTCGACGGGGAAGCTGATCCGCAGCCGTGAGCGGTCGACCATGGACTTCAGCTCGCGCAGCGTGTCGACGAGGGCCGCGCGCGGAACCGCGTACTCCATCTCCACGAAGCGCACGCGGCGCGGCGACGTGAAGACCTTGTACGGAATGTCCGTGTACGTCCGGGAGGACAGCGCCCGGCTGGAGACCTTGGCGATCGACGGGATCGTGGCGGGCACCGCACGGCCGATCGAATTGACCACCTGGAACAGCCCGTTGGAGAGCAGCTCGTCCTCGACGAAGCCGCTGAGCTTCGAGACAGGGGCCTCCGGGCCCGCGCTGCGGTTGTTGCGCTTGGTGTTGCAGCTGCCCGTGTGCGGGAACCAGTAGAACTCGAAGTGCTCGTTCTCGGCGTGCAGCTCCTCGAAGTCCGAGAGCACGCGATCCAGGCTCATCGGCTCCTCGCGCGCGGAGAGCAGGAAGATCGGCTCCACGGCGAAGGTGATCGCCGTGATGATGCCGAGGGCGCCGAGGCCGATCCGGGCGGCCGCGAAGACCTCGGGGTTCTCCTTCTCGGAACAGGTGAGGAGTTCGCCGCTCGCGGTGACCAGCTCAAGACCCTTGATCTGCGCCGCGATCGACGCGGAGTCGCGACCCGTGCCGTGGGTGCCGGTGCTGGTGGCGCCGGAGACCGTCTGCTCCATGATGTCGCCCATGTTCGTGAGCGACAGGCCCTCGCGGGCCAGGGCCATGTTGAGTCGCTTGAGCGGGGTGCCGGCCTCGACCGTGACGGTCCCGTTCTCCCGGTCAATGCTGCGGATTCCGGTCAACAGTTGAGGGCGTATCAACATCCCGTCGGTGGCGGCCGTCGCCGTGAAGGAGTGGCCCGAGCCGACGGCCTTCACTTTGAGGCCGTCCTGCGCGGCGCTGTGCACCGCCGCCGTAAGTTCCTCGACGGAGGCGGGCGTCACCTCTCGCACGGGGCGTGCGGTGACGTTCCCCGCCCAGTTACGCCAGGCTTCGCTGCTCTTCCGGCTGCCCGTCCGCGTGCCCGGCGTACCCCGCTGTGCCCTGCTCATCCGTGCTTCCTCCCCGCTGCGGAACGACCGGCCGCTTCAGCCGGCGATAGCCGAGGAGCCCGACGAGGACCGCGACGGCGCCGGAGACTCCCGGCACCGCGTACCCGACTTCCGCCCCGGCCGCGTCGATCACCCAGCCGGCCACGGAGGAGCCGAGCGCGACGCCGACCGAGAGTCCGGTACTCACCCAGGTCATGCCCTCGGTCAGCTTCGCGCGAGGTACGTGCTGCTCGACGAGGGCCATCGTCGTGATCATCGTCGGTGCGACGGACAGGCCCGCGACGAAGAGCGCCACGGCCAGGAGTGGCAGGTTCCCGACCAGTTGGAGGGGGATCATACTCACGGCCATCGTGACGACACCCACCAGCCACCTGGGAGCGGGTGCCCCCTTGAAGTGCAGCAGGCCGAACAGGGCGCCCGCGATGCACGAGCCGGCCGCGTACACGGCGAGCACCACGCTGGCCATCGACTTGTGCCCGAGGTCCTCGGCGTAGGCCACCGTTACGACGTCGATCGAGCCGAAGATCGCCCCCGTCGCGACGAAGGTCGCCACCAGAACCTGCAAACCACGCGCGCGAAGCGCCGATCCGCGGCTGTGCTGTTCACGCGGGTGCGGCACCGGTTCCGTGGCCCGCTGCGAGGTCAGCCAGAAGACACCGACCGCGAGGAAACAGCCCGCCAGGAGCGGCCCCGCCTCCGGGAACCACACCGTGGACAGGCCGATCGAGATGATCGGCCCGAAGACGAAGCACATCTCGTCGAGGACCGACTCGAAGGAGTATGCGGTGTGCAGGCTGCGCGGGACGTCCCCGTACAGGGCCGCCCACCGGGACCGGATCATCGAGCCGACGCTCGGCACGCAGCCCACGAGCGCCGCGCACGCGAAGAGGGTCCAGTCCGGCGCCTCGTACTTCGCGCACAGCAGGAGAGCGGTGACGGCGACGAGCGAGACCAGCGTGGCGGGGCGGAGCACCCGCCGCTGCCCGTGCCGGTCGACGAGCCGGGAGATCTGCGGCCCGAGGAGCGCCGCGGACAGCGCCACCGTCGCGGACAGGGCGCCCGCGAGTCCGTAGCGCCCGGTCAGCTGGGAGACCATCGTGACGATGCCGATGCCCATCATCGACAGCGGCATACGGCCGAGCAGCCCCGCCGCGGAGAAACTCTTGGTTCCGGGCAGGGCGAAGATGGCGCGGTAGGGACTGGGCAACTCGACTCCGGTAAGGCGTAAAAGCGTTCGATACAGCTTACGTGCGCCACGACGGGGGCACACGCGGTTTTTCGCCTGTCAGTGCCGGGTGGCAGGATCGAAGTCATGCCAGAAGCGCACGCTGCCAGCCCCGATGCCCGCCCTTACGACGCCCTGCTGCTGCTTTCGTTCGGCGGCCCGGAGGGCCCCGACGACGTCGTCCCGTTCCTGGAGAACGTGACGCGCGGCCGAGGCATCCCCAAGGAGCGGCTCAAAGAGGTCGGGCAGCACTACTTCCTGTTCGGCGGGGTCAGCCCGATCAACGACCAGAACAGGGCCCTGCTCGACGCCCTGCGCAAGGACTTCGCCGACCACGGCCTGGAACTGCCGGTCTACTGGGGCAACCGGAACTGGGCGCCGTACCTGACGGACACGCTGCGCGAGATGGTCACCGACGGCCACCGTCGCGTCCTCGTCCTCGCCACCAGCGCGTACGCCTCGTACTCGGGCTGCCGCCAGTACCGCGAGAACCTCGCGGAGTCGCTCGCGGCCCTGGAGGCCGAGGGCCTGGAGCCGCTGACGATCGACAAGCTGCGGCACTACTTCAACCACCCCGGCTTCGTGCGCCCCATGATCGAGGGCGTCCTGAAGTCGCTCGCCGAGCTCCCCGAGGACGTCCGCTCCGGCGCCCACATCGCCTTCACCACGCACTCCATTCCGAACGCGGCGGCCGACACCTCCGGACGGACCGAGGAGCACGGCGACGGCGGCGCGTACGTGAAGCAGCACCTGGAGGTCGCGCGGCTGATCGCCGACGCGGTGCGCGAGGAGACCGGCGTCGCCCACCCCTGGCAGCTCGTCTACCAGTCGCGTTCCGGCGCCCCGCACATCCCGTGGCTCGAGCCCGACATCTGCGACCACCTGGAGGAGCGTCACGCGGCGGGCGTCCCGGCCGTCGTCATGGCGCCCATCGGCTTCGTCTCCGACCACATGGAGGTCCTCTACGACCTCGACACCGAGGCCGAGGCCAGGGCCGCGGAGCTGGGCCTTCCGGTGCGCCGCTCCGCCACCGTGGGAGCCGACCCGCGCTTCGCCGCCGCCGTTCGGGAGCTGGTCCTCGAGCGGGCCGCCACCGAGAGCGGGCGAAACGTCACCCCTTGCGCCCTGGGCGCCCTGGGCGCGAGCCACAACCTGTGCCCCGTGGGCTGCTGCCCCGCCCGCACCCCCAAGCCGGCCGCGGCCGGCGCCGACAGCCCGTACGCGTAAGGACAGCCACGTGCCCGACTCCCAGACCGGCAAGGCCACCGAGGCCGCCCGCACCTCCGACGACCTCGCGCCCCTCAAGGCGGAACTGCTCGAGATCGCCCTGGAGGCGGCGGCCAGGGCCGGTGTGTTCCTGCGCGACGGCAGGCCCGAGGACCTCGGCGTCGCCGCCACCAAGACGAGCGCCGTCGACGTCGTCACCGAGATGGACATCGCCTCCGAGAAGCTGATCACGGACTACCTGGCCGAGCGCCGCCCCGACGACGGGGTGCTCGGCGAGGAGGGTTCGTCCAGAGAGGGCACCAGCGGTGTCCAGTGGGTGATCGACCCCATCGACGGCACGGTCAACTACCTGTACGGGCGCCCCGATTGGTCCGTCTCCATCGCGGCCCGCAAGGACGGCGAGACCATCGTCGGCGTCGTCGCCGCCCCGATGCGCGCCGAGACCTGCCGCGCCGTCCTCGGCGGGGGCGCCTTCGTGAACGACCGTCCCGCGCACACGCGCGTGGCGCCGCCCCTCGACCAGGCCCTCGTCGGCACCGGCTTCGGCTACCTGGAGTCGCGCCGCGCCCGCCAGGCCGAGGTCCTCGGGCACCTGGTGCCGCGCGTGCGCGACATCCGGCGCGGCGGCTCGGCCGCCATCGACCTGTGCGACGTGGCGCTCGGCCGCCTCGACGCGTACTACGAACGCGGCCTGAACCCTTGGGACTTCGCGGCCGGCGACCTCATCGCGCGCGAGGCGGGCGCCCGCACCGGCGGCCGCCCCGGGGAGCCCCTCTCGCCGGAGCTGACGGTCGCGGCGCCCCCCGGCGTCTTCGAGCCGCTCCAGAACTGGCTGGAAGAACTCGGCGCCTGGCACGACTGAGCGTTCCGGCTCACGGAACCGCAACCGGGAGCACACCCGCGAGCGCACACGAAAGGGCCCCGGCGCCCGCCTGGATCGAACCAGGCGCCGGGGCCCTTTCGCGCGTACGTCAGACGCTCGAGGCGTGAACCTCCACGCCGTGCTCGGCGGCCAGGCGGCGGAGGTCGTCCAGCTCGCCCTGCTCGACCTCGGCAAGGAAGTCGTCACCGGTCTCGCGCGCCCGCGTCAGGTCGGTCTCGGCCGCCCTAATGCGCTGCAGAAGTCCTGCGGTGAATGCGTCCATGGTTGCGCCCCCTCGTCCTGGGTCGTGGGTCGATGGCACGGGGGTGTGCCCTAGGAAGGGTCGATCACGTCCCGAGGCGCCTCTGGCGGATGTGCGGTCTCGACAGCGGCTCGTGGCATGCCACATACAAAGCGTGATCGCGGGTGTAAAGCCGTCCTCCCCAAGGCCCCTTCCGGAGAAACCTCGACCCGCGCAGAAAAATCCCGCGTTCCCCGGACGCCAGGCCGTCTTACAGCCGGTTTATGGCCGAAAGGGGCAGGATGGTGCCCACAGCCAACACCGAACCCACCCGCGCGCCCCGAGATGCGCGCCGGTGGGCGACCAGAGGAAGGACAAGCGACGTGCGCGTACTCGTCGTCGAGGACGAGCAACTGCTCGCCGATGCGGTGGCCACCGGACTCCGCCGGGAGGCCATGGCCGTCGACGTCGTGTACGACGGTGCGGCCGCCCTGGAGCGCATCGGCGTCAACGACTACGACGTGGTCGTCCTCGACCGCGACCTCCCGCTCGTGCACGGTGACGACGTGGCCCGCAAGCTCGTCGAGCTGGGCATGCCCACCCGCATCCTCATGCTGACCGCCTCCGGCGACGTCAGCGACCGCGTGGAGGGCCTGGAGATCGGGGCGGACGACTATCTGCCCAAGCCCTTCGCGTTCAGCGAGCTGACGGCCCGTGTGCGGGCCCTCGGGCGGCGCACCAGCATGCCGCTGCCGCCCGTCCTGGAGCGCGCGGGGATCAAGCTCGACCCGAACCGCCGCGAGGTGTTCCGGGACGGCAAGGAGATCCAGCTCGCCCCCAAGGAGTTCGCCGTCCTCGAGGTGCTGCTGCGCAGCGAGGGCGCCGTCGTCTCGGCCGAGCAGCTCCTGGAGAAGGCCTGGGACGAGAACACGGACCCGTTCACCAACGTCGTGCGGGTCACCGTGATGACCTTGCGCCGCAAGCTGGGCGAGCCCGCCGTCATCGTCACCGTGCCCGGCTCGGGCTACCGGATCTGATCCCTCGATGGCCGCCGCACCCGCGCCACCCTCCCAGGCGCCACCGAAACCGACATGGAAGCCCGGGACGAAGGCGGAGCCGCCCTTCCCGTGGCTCCGCCCGACCATCCGGATACGGCTCACGCTGCTCTACGGCGGCATGTTCCTGATCGCGGGCATCCTGCTGCTCTCGATCATCTACCTGCTTGCCGCGCAGGCCCTCGACGTCGGCGGCGATCTGCCGTTCAAGGTCACCGACGGGCATGTCATCAGCACCAGCTGCAACTTCCCGCCGGGGAACATCTCGGCGAGCGAGCTGAACGACCTGATGAACTCGTGCGTCAACAAGCAGCGTCAGCACGCCCTCGACGTGCTGCTCAGCCGCTCCCTGATGGCCCTGATGGGCCTCGCCGTCATCGCCTTCGCCTTCGGCTATGCCATGGCGGGCCGCGTCCTGTCCCCGCTCGGCCGGATCACGCGCACCGCGCGCAGGGTCGCCGGCACGGACCTGACGCGCCGCATCGAGCTCGACGGGCCGGACGACGAGCTCAAGGAGCTGTCGGACACCTTCGACGAGATGCTGGACCGCCTGGAGCGCGCGTTCACGGCGCAGCAGCGCTTCGTCGGCAACGCCTCGCACGAGCTGCGCACACCGCTCGCGATCAACCGCACCCTCCTGGAGGTGCACCTCTCCGATCCGGGCGCCCCGGTGGAGCTCCAGCAGCTCGGCAAGACGCTGCTCGCCACCAACGAGCGCAGTGAGCAGCTCGTGGAGGGCCTGCTGCTGCTCGCCCGCAGCGACAACCAGATCGTCGAGCGCAAGCCCGTGGACCTCGCGGAGGTCGCCTCGCAGGCGATCGACCAGGCCAGGGCCGAGGCCGACGAGAAGGGCGTGGAGATCCGCGGAGAGTGCAAGGAGGCGGTGATCCAGGGCAACGGTGTGCTCCTGGAGCGCATCGCCCTGAACCTCGTGCAGAACGCCGTCCGCTACAACATCCCCGAAGGGGGATGGGTGCAGGTGGACACGGAGGCCCAGCACGGCCAGGCGGTCCTGGTGGTGGCGAACACTGGCCCGGTGGTCCCCGCGTACGAGATCGACAATCTCTTCGAACCGTTCAGGCGGCTGCGCACCGAGCGCACCGGCAGCGACAAGGGCGTGGGCCTCGGGCTCTCCATCGCCCGGTCCGTCGCGCGGGCCCATGGCGGCCGCATCACCGCCGAGCCGCGCGAGGGGGGTGGGCTCGTGATGCGGGTCACCCTGCCGATCTAGGTCGGTTCGACGTGCGTCCCGCGCAGGGATCTGACATGCTTCCGCCGACGCGCTGAGGGCGTTCGCTTTTGGCTGAATTTTCCGGACCTGCGCCGGGGGTTGCCGTGTGTGATCGATCACATGGACCTTTTTTCGGCCGTCCACTCTCCGTGATCGCAAAAGCCGTGTGAAAGCCGGGAAAGTCCGGGTTTTCGGGCGCCTTGATCACGGGAAGTACACGGGGTGGCGCCTGTGCAGTGCGGCAATCGGACCGTGTACGGTCCCGTTCGCCACCCAAGACGATCACTCGTGAGGGGTCCAGTTGGGTGTCGATTGAGTAACAGACCTTGATGTGAGGCAAAATCTCCGCCTCAGGTCGGGCACAAGTCCGGCCTCTCATGCGTTACGGCGCTTGAGACACCGCAGACACCCAGAGGGGGAGAGCGACATGGCAACGGATTACGACACCCCACGCAAGACCGATGACGACCTCAACGAAGACAGCATTGAGGAACTGAAGTCCCGGCGTAACGACAAGTCGGCTTCGAACGTCGACGTGGACGAGTTCGAGGCGGCGGAGGGCCTGGAGCTTCCGGGCGCCGACCTTTCGAACGAGGAGCTGGCCGTCCGTGTCCTGCCCAAGCAGCAGGACGAGTTCACCTGCATGAGCTGCTTCCTGGTGCACCACCGCAGCCAGCTCGCGCGGGAGAAGAACGGGCAGCCCATCTGCCGCGACTGCGACTGAGGGCGGGTCGGGCATGACCAGCTCGACCCCGCCCTGGAAGCGCCGCTCCCGCAACAAGAAGGTCCGCGGAGCGGTTCAAGGCCCGTCAGAGGCCGTGCGTGACGACGAGCGAGGCTCTTTCCCAGGAGCACCCGGTGCGGAGCCCGGTGCCCCCGGAGAAGACGCCTCGCTCGAATCGGCGGACGACTCCGAGCCGACGGGCGACCTGCCGGTGGCCCCGGCGGAAGGCAGCGACGGTGCGCGCAGGGGTGGCGCCGTCGCGAGAAGCGCCAGAACAGCCAGAACGGGGCTGGCCAAGGGCGGCGCTGCCGCCAAGGCCTCCATCGGCTTTCTCGCCGACCGGATCATTGAGAACGCGCCGCGGGTTCCCGTGCGGGACCTGGCGACCCTCCGCAAGCAGTTCCCGGGTCTCGAACCCGAACGCCTCGCGGACAAGTTGGTCACCGGCGCGGCCGCAGCCACATCAACCGTGGGCGCGGGAGTCGGCGCCGCCGCGATGCTGCCCGTACCGCCCGCGATGCCCTACGAGCTGGCCGCGGAGGTCACCGGTGTGGCCGCGATCGAGCTGAAGCTCATCGCCGAGCTGCACGAGGTCTACGGGCTGCGCCCGCCGGGGAACCTGAAGGACCGCAGTACCGCCTATCTGACCTCGTGGACCGAGGAGCGCGGCATCGACGTCGCGAAGCCGGCGACGATCAACGCGGCGCTCGGCGGCCAGATGAAGCGCGAACTGCGCCAGCAGATCATGAAGCGGACGGTGCGGAACCTGCCGAGCCTGACCCCGTTCATGGTCGGAGCGGCCGTGGGCGCGTTCATGAACCGGCGCGACACCAAGAAGCTGGCCGACCGGGTGCGTCAGGACCTGCGGCGGCACCAGGTGCCCTGGGAGGCGCTGAGCGAGCTGCCGCCCCTGGAGGAGCCGCCGGACGCCCTGGAGATCGGGGCCTGAGGCGCGCCGGATCTCAGGTGCGCCCCGGATCTCAGGCGCGGCCGAGAGCCTTTGCCAAAGCTTCAGGTTCGCGCGTCGACACGTAGACGTACGGGGTCGGGTCCGAGGGATCGGTGATCTCCGCCCGCACCGCGGTCGGGACATAGCTGCGCAGCAGCATGAAGGCGCGCGGGTCGGCCTTGTAGGTGCGCCACGCGCGGGCCTCCTCCGCGTCCAGGACGTGCACCTCGCCGAGGGCCGACAGCGGGATCTTCGCGTCGCCCGCGACCAGCGAGTCGGCCACGACGCGGACCCGCGCGGAGCCGTACGCGCTGGTGATCACGGCCGCGACGAGCAGGCCGCCGACGAAGCCGCCGAGCAGCGGCAACGTGCCGAAGGGCAGCAGGATGATGGCCCCCACGACGCCCACCATGAACGTGATCAACCACCACGAACGCGGCGCGGTGAGTCGTTCGTCGTAAGGCGTCGTCGAGAGCTCCATGGGGTCAAGCTTGGCACGATGCGTGCACTGATAGGACGCGCGGGTAAGGTCTGCGCCTGTGAGTGGTACTTCTGCAGCTCTGACGCCCCCTGCCGACGCCATAGCCCCGGTGCGGCACCCCGACGCGCCCGCCCCCGGCGAACTCCTCGGCGCGCACTACGGACACTGTTTCGGCTGTGGCGGCGAGCAACCGCACGGGCTGCACCTGGAGGCGCGGGCCGGTGAAGGCGTCACCGTCACCGCCGAGTTCACCGTGCGCCCCGCGCATCAGGGCGCGCCGGGTCTCGCGCACGGCGGGGTCCTCGCGACCGCGCTCGACGAGACGCTCGGCTCCCTGAACTGGCTGCTCCAGGCCATCGCCGTGACCGGCCGTCTGGAGACCGACTTCGTGCGGCCCGTTCCCGTCGACACGGTGCTGTTCCTGTCCGCCGAGGTGACGGCCGTCGCAGGACGCAAGATCTACTCGACCGCGACCGGCCGGATCGGCGACCCCGACGGGCCCGTCGCGGTGCGCGCCGACGCCCTCTTCATCGAGGTCAAGGTCGACCACTTCATCGAGAACGGCCGCGAGGAAGAGATCCAGGCGGCCATGAGCGACCCCGACCAGGTCAGGCGCGCCCGCGCCTTCGAGGTGAACCCGTGAGCACTGCCCCCAGCGGCCCCGGCAACGAACTCGGCGTGCTGGTGCGGCGCGTCGACCCCGACGTGCCGCTGCCTTCGTACGCGCACCCCGGTGACGCGGGAGCCGATCTGCGGACCACCGAGGCGTGCGAACTCGCGCCCGGTGAGCGGGTCGTTCTGCCCACCGGAGTGTCTGTCGCCCTGCCGCAGGGGTACGCGGCCTTCGTGCACCCCAGATCCGGCCTTGCAGCGCGCTGTGGCGTGGCTCTGGTGAATGCCCCCGGGACGGTGGATGCCGGGTACCGTGGGGAGATCAAGGTGATCGTGGTGAATCTCGATCCGCGCGAGAGCGTGCGGTTCGAGCGCTTCGACCGGATTGCCCAACTGGTGGTCCAGCAGGTCGAGAGGGTCCGCTTCCAGGAAGTCGCGGAGCTTCCCGATTCGATGCGGGCCGAGGGGGGCTTCGGGTCCACCGGCGGGCACGCTGCCGTGGGTGGCCCGACCGTTGCCGGCGACGGCACGGACGGTCAAAAGGGTGGGAATCGATACGCTTCGGTCGTATCCGACCGGGAAGGACAGTGACGTGTTCGGACGTCGTAACAAGAACGGCGCCGCCGAGGATGCGGCCGACGAGGCCGAGCAGGTCGTCGACAGCGTCGACAGTGGCGACACGGACGGGGAGGACGCGGAGCGCTTCCGGCTCGAGCCCGAGCCCCGCCCCGACGGTCCCTGGGACGCCTCCGAGGTCCGCGAGCCCGGCGAGGGCCGGGTAGACCTGGGTGGCGTCTTCGTCCCTGGCGTGGAGGGCATGGAGCTGCGCGTGGAGGTCGCGGGCGACGCGATCGTCGCGGCGACCGTCGTCCTCCAGGACAGCGCGATCCAGTTGCAGGCCTTCGCCGCCCCCAAGAAGGAGGGCATCTGGGGCGAGGTCCGCGAGGAGATCGCCTCCGGCATCACCCAGCAGGGTGGTGTGATCGACGAGGTCGAGGGCCCGCTCGGCTGGGAGCTGCGGGCCCAGGTGCCGGTGCAGCTGCCGGACGGCACGGGCGGCTTCCAGGTCGTGCGGTTCATCGGTGTGGACGGCCCGCGCTGGTTCCTGCGCGGCGTGATCTCGGGCCAGGGCGCCGTGCAGCCGCAGGCGGCCGGCCTCCTGGAGCAGATCTTCCGCGACACCGTCGTGGTGCGCGGCGAGGGTCCGATGGCCCCGCGCGACCCGATCGTCCTGAAGCTCCCCGACGACGCGCAGATGGTCGCCGAGAGCGCCCAGGCCGACGGCCAGGAGGCCTCGCGCTTCTCCGGCGGCATGGGCCAGCTGGCCCGCGGCCCGGAGATCACCGAGGTTCGCTGAGGCGCGCACGCCTTCGTACGTGGCCGGGGCCGCGCATCCTGCAGGGTGCGCGGCCCCGGCCCTTGTGCGTGCGGCCGTTGTCCGGCCCGGGCCCTGCGGACATACTGACCCTCGGCCGAGATCGCATCTGTGGGGGGGGGGGGGGGAGCGGGCGGGATGACCGAGAGCACCGAGGCGGGGGCTGCCACGTTTGAGCGGGACGGCCACGGGCCGATGGTCCTGGTGGAGGGAGTGCACCGCTCGTACGGGAGCGGTGCGGGCGCCGTGCACGCCCTGCGCGGAGTCTCCTTCGAGGTACCGCGCGGCGAACTCGTCGCGCTGAAGGGCCGCTCGGGATCCGGCAAGACGACCCTGCTCAACCTCGTCGGCGGGCTCGACGAACCGGACCGGGGGCGCGTCGTCGTGGACGGCCTCGACCTCGCCGGGCTGGGCGAGAACGGACTGCTGGCGCTGCGCCGCGACCGGATCGGCTTCATCTTCCAGTCCTTCGGCCTCATCCCGATCCTGACCGCCGCCGAGAACGTCGGCGTGCCGCTGCGGCTGCGCAGGGCGCATCCGCGCGAGCGCGAGGAGCGGGTCGAGCTGCTGCTCTCCCTCGTCGGCCTCGCGGGGCACAGCGCCCAGCGACCGGGCGAGCTGTCCGGCGGACAGCAGCAGCGCGTGGCCATCGCCCGTGCGCTCGCGAACAAGCCGGCGCTGCTCATCGCCGACGAGCCCACGGGGCAGCTCGACGCGGAGACCGGCCTCGCCGTGATGGAACTGCTGCGGGCCGTCGTGCGCAGCGAGCGCGTCACCGCCCTGGTCGCCACGCACGACACCACGCTCCTCGACCTCGCCGACCGCGTCCTGGAACTGCGCGACGGAGAGACCGTCCAGCACTGAGCGAGAGGCGCCCGACGCCACGCCCCACCGCCGCATCAGGGTTGTGTCAAAGCTGCCCGCCCCCCTGCCGTACGCCCCCTTTGCGCAGCTCGCAGGCCGTAGGCTCGATGCGCGTGGAGCAGTGACAGGAAGACAATGAGGCCATGGGACGCCGGACGCGCGGCAAACTACGTATCTACCTCGGTTCGGCGCCGGGCGTCGGCAAGACGTACGCGATGCTGTCGGAGGCGCACCGCCGGGTGGAGCGGGGCACCGACTGCGTCGTCGCGTTCGTCGAGCACCACGACCGGCCGCGCACCGAGGTCATGCTGCACGGCCTGGAACAGCTCCCGCGCAGGGAACTCGCCTACCGGGGGACGGCCTTCCACGAGATGGACGTGGACGCCGTGCTGCGCCGCGCCCCCGCCGTCGCCCTCGTCGACGAACTCGCCCACACGAACGTGCCGGGCTCGCGCAACGCCAAGCGCTGGCAGGACGTCGAGGAACTGCTCGGTGCGGGCATCGACGTCATATCGACCGTCAACATCCAGCACCTTGAGTCACTCGGCGATGTGGTTGATTCGATCACTGGTGTACGTCAACGGGAGACGGTCCCCGACGAGGTCGTCCGCCGGGCCGACCAGATCGAGCTCGTCGACATGTCGCCCCAGGCGCTGCGCCGCCGCATGGCCCACGGCAACATCTACAAGTCCGACAAGGTCGATGCGGCGCTCTCCAACTACTTCCGCCCCGGAAACCTCACCGCACTGCGGGAGTTGGCGCTCCTGTGGGTCGCCGACCGGGCCGACGAGTACCTCCAGGAGTACCGGGGCGAGCACAACATCCGCTCCACGTGGCAGGCCCGCGAACGCATCGTCGTCGGCCTGACCGGGGGCCCCGAGGGCCGTACGTTGATCAGGCGCGCGGCCCGGCTCGCCGAGAAGGGCGCGGGCGGCGAGGTGCTCGCGGTCTACATCGCCCGCAGCGACGGCCTCACCGCCGCCTCGCCCAAGGAACTGGCCGTCCAGCGCACCCTCGTCGAGGACCTGGGCGGCACGTTCCACCACGTCATCGGCGACGACATCCCCGCCGCCCTCCTGGAGTTCGCCCGCGGCGTCAACGCCACCCAGATCGTCCTGGGCTCCTCGCGCCGCAAGACCTGGCAGTACATGTTCGGCCCCGGCGTCGGCGCGACCGTCGCCCGCGAGTCCGGGCCCGACCTCGACGTGCACATCGTCACGCACGACGAGGTCGCCAAGGGGCGCGGACTGCCCGTCGCCCGCGGCGCCCGGCTCGGCCGCTCCCGGATCGTATGGGGCTGGCTCACCGGTGTCGGCGGTCCCGCGCTGCTCGCGCTGGTCCTCACGCACACCCACAGCGACCTCGGCCTCGCCAACGACATGCTGCTGTTCCTGTCGCTGACGGTCGCCGCCGCCCTGGTCGGCGGGCTGCTCCCGGCGCTGGCCTCGGCCGCCTTCGGCTCGCTGCTGCTCAACTACTTCTTCACGCCCCCGCTGCACCTGTGGACCGTCGCCGACCCCCGCAACATCGTCGCCATCGTCATCTTCGTATGGGTCGCGGTGTCCGTGGCCTCGGTCGTCGACATCGCGGCGCGGCGCACCCACCAGGCGGCCAGGCTGCGCGCCGAGTCCGAGATCCTCTCCTTCCTGGCGGGCAGCGTGCTGCGCGGCGACAGCAGCCTCGACGCGCTGCTCGAACGCGTACGGGAGACCTTCGCGATGGAGTCCGTGGCGCTCCTGGAGCGGGAGGGCGACACCGCGCCGTGGACCTGCGCGGCGAGCGTAGGACCGCAGTCCCTCGGCCGCCCCGAGGACGCCGATGTCGACATGCCGGTCGGCGACCACATGGCGCTGGCCCTGACCGGGCGCGTGCTGCCCGCGGAGGACCGGCGCGTGCTCGCCGCCTTCGCCGCGCAGGCCGCCGTCGTGCTCGACCGCCAGCGCCTGCAGTCCGAGGCCGACCAGGCGCGCACGCTCGCCGAGGGAAACCGCATCCGTACGGCGCTCCTCGCGGCAGTGAGCCACGACCTGCGCACGCCGCTGGCGAGCATCAAGGCCTCGGTGTCGTCCCTGCGCTCCGAGGACGTCGACTGGTCGCCCGAGGACCAGGCGGAGCTGCTCGCGGGCATCGAGGAGGGGTCCGACCGGCTCGACCACCTCGTCGGGAACCTGCTCGACATGTCGCGCCTCCAGACCGGCACCGTCACCCCGCTCATCCGCGAGATCGACCTCGACGAGGTCGTGCCGCTGGCCCTCGTCGGCGTGCCGGACCCGGACCTCAGCGTCGACCTGGACGTACCCGAGACGCTGCCCATGGTCAGCGTCGACAAGGGGCTCCTGGAGCGGGCCGTCGCCAACGTCGTCGAGAACGCCGTCAAGTACAGCCCGCCCGACAAGCCCGTCCTCGTCTCCGCGAGCACGCTCGGCGACCGAGTGGAGCTGCGCGTCGTGGACCGCGGGCCCGGCGTCCCGGACGAGGCGAAGGACCGGATTTTCGCGCCCTTCCAGCGCTACGGTGACGCTCCGCGCGGCGCCGGCGTGGGCCTCGGGCTCGCGGTGGCGCGTGGCTTCACGGAGGCCATGGGAGGCACGCTCGGCGCCGAGGACACCCCAGGAGGCGGGCTCACGATGGTCCTGACCCTGCGGGCCGCGGCCCGCACCACCCCCGACGCGGCCCCGGAGGCCGAACCCACCGCAGCAGGACCCCAGAGAGGCAGGACCGCATGACCCGGGTGCTCGTGGTCGACGACGAGCCGCAGATCGTGCGCGCCCTCGTCATCAATCTGAAGGCGCGCAAGTACGAGGTGGACGCGGCCACGGACGGGGCGCAGGCGCTGCAGCTCGCCGCCGCCCGCCACCCCGACGTGATCGTCCTCGACCTGGGCCTGCCCGACATGGACGGCGTCGAGGTGATCAAGGGGCTGCGCGGCTGGACCCGCGTACCGATCCTCGTGCTGTCCGCGCGGCATTCGTCCGACGAGAAGGTCGAGGCGCTCGACGCGGGCGCCGACGACTACGTGACCAAGCCCTTCGGCATGGACGAGCTGCTCGCCCGGCTGCGGGCGGCCGTGCGGCGGGCCGAGCCCACGGGCGGCACCGAGGACGGGGGGATCGTCGAGACCTCCGACTTCACGGTCGACATGGCCGCGAAGAAGGTCAACCGGGGCGGGCACGACGTACGCCTCACCCCGACCGAATGGCATCTCCTGGAGGTCCTGGTGCGCAACACCGGCCGCCTGGTCAGCCAGAAACAGCTGCTTCAGGAGGTGTGGGGGCCCTCGTACGGGACGGAGACCAACTATCTGCGGGTGTACATGGCGCAGTTGCGCCGCAAGTTGGAGACCGACCCCTCGCACCCGCGGCACTTCGTGACGGAGCCGGGGATGGGGTACCGGTTCGAGCGGTGAGTTCGCGCGTTGAGACCGCGCGAAAGCGGGGTACACCAGCGGGTACGACCCTGTCACAGGGCCCAGGTACGCTTCCAGTATGAGTGCTGTTCCGCGTTCCGACAGGGCGTCCGAGAAGCCGGCGGGCCGGTTCCGGCGCATGCTCGACCGTCTGTCCAGTTCCCAGGAGGACCTGGAGTCGGAGGAGCTGCGCGAGGACTCGGAGACCACCGGGTGCACGCGCATCGACGACTGCACGGACCGACAAATGGTCACCGTAACTGGTACGTTGCGCACGGTAACCCTGCGGCCACGCGCCGGAGTTCCCGCGCTGGAGGCGGAGCTGTTCGACGGCTCGGCCGCCGTGGACGTGGTGTGGCTCGGCCGGCGTTCGATCGTCGGGATCGAGCCGGGGCGCAAACTCATAGCTTCGGGACGGATCTCGATGAGCCGGGGCCGTAGGGTGCTGTTCAACCCGAAGTACGAACTCAGACCGCTCGGACGGGAGTAGCCGGTGACGTCCCTCGACAAGCCGACCGACCGCGAACCCACAGGCCACGACGGGCAGGACGGCCAGGACGTCACGGACAAGTCCGTGACCGAGGCCGCGCTCTTCGAGGCCTTCGGCGGCGTGCGGGGCATGGTGGAGACGGTCCTGCCGGGCCTCCTCTTCGTGAGCATCTTCACGGTCAACAAGGACCTGCACATGGCGGCCATCGCGGCCATCGCGGTGTCCCTGGTCATGGTGGCCGTGCGCCTGGTCATGAAGGACACCGTGAAGCACGCCTTCAGCGGCGTCTTCGGCGTCGCCTTCGGTGTGGTGTTCGCGATGATGACGGGCAACGCCAAGGACTTCTATCTGCCCGGCATGCTCTACACGTTGGGGCTCGCGCTCGCCTACATCGTCACCACCTTGTGCGGGGTGCCCCTGATCGGCCTGATCCTCGGGCCGGTGTTCAAGGAGAACCTGTCGTGGCGCACCCGCAACCCGGGGCGCAAGAAGGCCTACGCGAAGGCGAGTTGGGCCTGGGGCCTCATCCTCCTGGCCAAGTGCGCGATCCTGTTCCCGATGTACTTCTGGGCGGACACGGATTCGGCCAACACCCAATTCGGCTGGGTGCTCGTCGCGTTGAAGATCCCGCCGTTCCTGCTGGCCGTGTGGCTCACGTGGGTCTTCCTGGCGAAGGCGCCCGCGCCCATCGACGTGTTCGCGGAGATGGAGGAGGCCGAGCGGCAGAAGGAGGCCGACCGCGAGAAGGCGGACGCTTCCAGCGCCGAGGCGGGCGGCCGCGCGCGACACCGCCGCGAGGCCTGATCCTCGTACGCCGCTGAACGTCAAAGGCGGCGGCCCCGAGCGAAGAAGCTCGGGGCCGCCGCCTTCGTCGTTCGACTCTGGTCAGTGCGCTACGCGTCCTCGCGCCGCACCGACAGCAGGTCCTCCAACTGCTCCTCGCGCGCCTGCGCCGCGACGAACAGCAGCTCGTCGCCCGCCTCCAGCGAGTCCTCCGGGCTGGGGGCCAGCACGCGGGTGCCGCGGATGATCGTCACCAGGGACGTGTCCTGCGGCCACTGGACGTCGCCGACCCGGGTGCCGGCAAGGGCCGACTCCTCGGGAAGCGTCAGCTCGACCAGGTTCGCGTCGCCGTGGCTGAAGCGGAGCAGGCGGACGAGATCGCCCACGCTGACCGCCTCTTCGACGAGCGCCGACATCAGGCGCGGCGTCGAGACGGCCACGTCCACGCCCCACGACTCGTTGAACAGCCACTCGTTCTTCGGGTTGTTCACGCGGGCGACGACCCGCGGGACCCCGTACTCGGTCTTCGCGAGCAGCGAGACGACCAGGTTGACCTTGTCGTCCCCGGTGGCCGCGATGACCACGTTGCAGCGCTGGAGCGCCGCCTCGTCCAGGGACGTGATCTCGCAGGCGTCGGCGAGCAGCCACTCCGCCTGCGGGACGCGCTCGACCGAGATGGCCGTCGGCGCCTTGTCGACGAGGAGCACCTCGTGACCGTTCTCCAGGAGCTCGCCCGCGATCGAGCGGCCGACCGCCCCGGCTCCGGCAATGGCGACCCTCATCAGTGACCGCCCTCCTCAGGGCCCTCGGCGAACGCCGCCTCGACCTTCTCGACGTCGTCCGTGCGCATCATCACGTGCACGAGGTCGCCTTCCTGCAGCACCGTCTGCGACGTCGGCAGGATCGCCTCGCCGAGCCGGGTCAGGAACGCGACGCGCACGCCCGTCTCCTCCTGGAGGCGGCTGATCTTCTGGCCGATCCAGGACTCCGACGCGTGCACCTCGGCGAGCTGGACGCCCCCGGTGGGATCGCGCCACAGCGGCTCCGCGCCGGACGGCAGGAGGCGCCGCAGCATCTGGTCGGCGGTCCAGCGGACCGTGGCGACCGTCGGGATGCCCAGGCGCTGGTAGACCTCCGCACGGCGGGGGTCGTAGATGCGCGCCGCCACGTTCTCGATCCCGAACATCTCGCGGGCCACCCGCGCGGCGATGATGTTCGAGTTGTCACCGCTGGAGACGGCGGCGAAGGCGCCGGCCTCCTCGATGCCCGCCTCGCGCAGGGTGTCCTGGTCGAAGCCGACTCCGGTGACGCGACGGCCGCCGAAACCCGAACCCAGGCGACGGAACGCCGTCGGGTCCTGATCGACCACGGCGACCGTGTGGCCCTGTTGCTCCAGGGTCTGGGCGAGTTGGGACCCTACTCGGCCACAGCCCATGATCACGATATGCACGGCCCTACCCCGCACTCCTCATAGGCCTTTTGACCTGCGTAAACGTCCTGCTCATGGCTCTCTCTCGCGGCATGGTCCAGCCGGTGCGGCTCGATCTCGGGCACGATGCGGGCTGCTGTGCGGCTCGCGCTCTGGACCACCGTATCGGCTCTGTAAGGGAACTCCTCCTCCGCGTCGGCGGGGAGATCGCGGAAGGCGTGGTGCAGAGCACGAAGCTGAATGGGGGTGGTGGGTGGGCGGCCCGCCGTTCGAACGCTTACGATCCTCTCCGTGTCCAAACTGACCGACGTGCCCAAACGGATCTTGATCGGGCGCGCACTGCGCAGCGACCGGCTGGGAGAAACGCTCCTGCCGAAGCGCATCGCACTCCCCGTTTTCGCCTCCGACCCGCTGTCCTCCGTGGCGTATGCGCCCGGAGAGGTCCTGCTGGTCCTCTCCATCGCGGGCGTGTCGGCCTACCACTTCAGCCCCTGGATCGCGGTCGCGGTCGTCGTGCTGATGTTCACGGTCGTCGCCTCCTACCGCCAGAACGTCCACGCCTATCCGAGCGGTGGCGGCGATTACGAGGTGGCGAACACCAACCTCGGACCGAAGGCGGGACTCACCGTCGCGAGCGCCCTGCTCGTCGACTACGTCCTGACCGTGGCCGTGTCGATCTCCTCCGGCATCGAGAACCTCGGCTCCGCGATCCCGTTCGTGGTCGAGCACAAGGTGCTGTGCGCGGTCGCCGTGATCGTGCTGCTCACGCTGATGAACCTGCGCGGTGTGAAGGAATCGGGGAAGCTTTTCGCCATTCCCACGTACGTCTTCGTGGCCGGTGTCTTCATCATGATCGTCTGGGGTGCGTTCCGCGGGCTCGTCCTCGGTGACTCCATGAAGGCGCCCACCGCCGACTTCCACATCAAGGCCGAGCACCAGGGCCTCGCGGGCTTCGCGCTCGTCTTCCTGCTGCTGCGCGCCTTCTCCTCCGGGTGTGCGGCGCTCACCGGCGTCGAGGCGATCTCCAACGGTGTCCCGGCGTTCCGCAAGCCCAAGTCGAAGAACGCGGCGAGCACCCTCGCGCTGATGGGCGGCCTCGCCGTCACCATGTTCTGCGGCATCATCGGGCTTGCCCTCGCCACCGACGTACGGATGGCCGAGAATCCGGCCAAGGACCTGATCCACAACGGTGCCGCGGTCGGCTCCAGCTTTGTTCAGGACCCGGTGATCGCACAGGTCGCCGAGGCCGTCTTCGGCGGCGGCAGCTTCATGTTCCTGATCCTTTCGGCCGCCACCGCGCTCGTGCTTTTCCTTGCGGCCAACACCGCGTACAACGGCTTCCCGCTGCTCGGCTCGATCCTCGCCCAGGACCGCTACCTGCCGCGCCAGCTGCACACCCGCGGCGACCGCCTCGCGTTCTCCAACGGCATCGTGCTGCTCGCCGGCGCCGCGGCTCTCCTGGTCGTCATCTACGGGGCCGACTCGACCCGGCTGATCCAGCTGTACATCGTGGGCGTCTTCGTGTCGTTCACGCTCAGCCAGATCGGCATGGTCCGGCACTGGAACCGGCACCTGGCCTCCGAGCGCGACCAGGCCAAGCGCCGCCACATGGTCCGCTCCCGCGCGATCAACACGTTCGGCGCGTTCTTCACCGGCCTCGTCCTCGTGGTCGTCCTCCTCACGAAGTTCACGCACGGAGCCTGGGTCGCACTGCTCGGCATGTGCATCTTCTTCGTGACGATGACCGCGATCCGTAGGCACTACGACCGGGTCGCCGAGGAGATCGCGGCTCCGGAGGTTCCGTCCGACGACAGCGTGCGCCCCTCCCGGGTGCACTCGCTCGTCCTCGTGTCGAAGATCCACCGGCCGACGCTGCGCGCGATCGCGTACGCGAAGTTGATGCGTACGGACACCCTTGAGGCATTGAGCGTCAATGTTGATCCGGCGGAGACGAAGGCGTTGAGGGAGGAGTGGGAGCGTCGAGGTATCGACGTGCCGCTCAAGGTTCTTGATTCCCCGTACCGGGAAATCACCCGGCCGATCATCGAGTACGTCAAGAGCCTCCGCAAGGAGTCCCCGCGCGACGCGGTCAGCGTGATCATCCCCGAGTACGTGGTCGGCCACTGGTACGAGCACCTGCTGCACAACCAGAGCGCGCTGCGCCTGAAGGGCCGGCTGCTCTTCACGCCCGGCATCATGGTGACCTCCGTCCCGTACCAGCTGGAGTCCTCCGAGGCCGCGAAGAAGCGGGCCCGCAGGCGCTCCGAGTGGAACGCGCCGGGCGCCGTGCGGCGCGGCCCCGTCGAGAAGCGGCCCAAGGAGCCCAGCTCCAAGTAGGCCGACGCGTGCCCTGGTGAGCGGCCGGGCGACAGCCACGTAAACTGGTGGGCTGTTGTCCGGCCGCTCTCGTATGTGGCCACCCCCTTACGTACTGGAGCCCCGCCATGCAGGCAGAACCGACGACGTCACTGGTGGGGGAGGAGTACGAGGTCGAGGTCGGCCCCGTCGCGCACGGCGGTCACTGCATCGCGCGCACCGCCGAGGGCCAGGTCCTCTTCGTCCGGCACACGCTGCCCGGCGAGCGGGTCGTGGCGCGGGTGACCGAGGGCGAGGAGGGCGCGCGCTTCCTGCGCGCCGACGCCGTGCAGGTCCTGGAGGCGTCCAAGGACCGCGTCGAGGCGCCCTGTCCGTACTCCGGGCCCGGCCGCTGCGGCGGCTGCGACTGGCAGCACGCCAAGCCCGGCGCGCAGCGCCGCCTCAAGGGCGAGGTCATCGCCGAGCAGTTGCAGCGGCTCGCGGGCCTCACGCCCGAGGAGGCCGGCTGGGACGGCACGGTCATGCCGGCCGAGGGCGACAAGCTCCCGGCGGGCGAGGTCCCGCAGTGGCGCACGCGCGTCCAGTACGCGATCGACGCCGACGGCAACGCGGGCCTGCGCCGCCACCGCTCGCACGAGGTCGAGCCGATCGAGCACTGCATGATCGCCGCGGCGGGCGTGTCCGAGCTGGGCATCGAGAAGCGCGACTGGGCCGGCATGGCGTCGGTCGAGGCGATCGCGGCGAGCGGCTCGCAGGACCGCCAGGTGATCCTGGAACCGAAGCCGGGCGCGCGCCTGCCCCTCGTGGAGCTGGACAAGCCGGTCTCGGTCCTCCGGGTCGCCGAACAGGACGGCGGTATCCACCGCGTTCACGGCCGCCCCTTCGTCCGCGAGCGCGCCGACAACCGCACGTACCGCGTCGGCAACGGCGGCTTCTGGCAGGTCCACCCGAAGGCGGCCGAGACGCTGATGCTCGCCGTCATGCAGGGCCTCACGCCGCGCAAGGGCGACACGGCCCTCGACCTCTACTGCGGCGTCGGCCTCTTCGCGGGCGCGATCGCCGACCGGGTCGGCGAGAAGGGCGCGGTCCTCGGCATCGAGTCCGGCAAGCGCGCGGTCGAGGACGCCCGGCACAACCTGGAGTCCTTCGACCGGGTCCGCGTCGAGCAGGGCAAGGTCGAGTCGGTCCTGCCGCGCACCGGCATCTCCGAGGTCGACCTCATCGTCCTGGACCCGCCGCGCGCGGGCGCGGGCAAGAAGACCGTCACCCACCTCACGACGCTGGGCGCCCGCCGCATCGCCTACGTCGCCTGCGACCCGGCCGCCCTCGCGCGCGACCTCGGGTACTTCCAGGAGGGCGGGTACAAGGTGCGGACGCTGCGGGCGTTCGACCTGTTCCCGATGACGCACCACGTCGAGTGCGTGGCGATTCTGGAGCCGGCCAAGAAGGACGCCTGACCGACGGCCCTGCGGGAGGCGTGTGCGAGGGCGTCAGCGCGCGAACTTCGCCACGGCCTCCGGGGTGACCGGCGTGAAGAAGTTGACCAGGTTGCCGTCGGGGTCGCGCAGCAGCAGCGAGCGGTTGCCCCAGGGCATCGTGGTGGGTCCGTTGACGAAGTCCGTCACGTGAGTGGCCAGGTCCCGGTGCGTGCGGTCCACGTCGTCGACGAGGAACTCGGTGATCACGCTGTCGTTGGCCGCCGGGCGCGCCGAGCCAGGGGCGAACAGCGGGACCGTGCGGGTGCTGGCAACGGCGAGCGTGGCGCCCGGCGTCCGGAGTTCGGCGAAGTCCTCGGTCGCCCACACGGCCTGGACGCCCGTGGCCCGCTCGTAGAACGCGACGAGGCGGGCGACGTCGCCGGTGATGACGCGGATGGATACGAAGTCCATGAGGTCTCCCTGAGCTCTGGGCGGGATCGGGTGTGCTTCGCAGGCTAGGAGCAATAGCAGACAGAATCGGTCCGGTATCGGCGCTAGCCTTCGAGCATGTCCCGACCCGCAGGCCGCGTGCTCACCCTCCTTGAGCTGCTCCAGTCCGGCGGCACCCGGACCGTCGCCGAACTCGCCGACCGGCTGGGCGTCGACGGGCGCACCGTGCGGCGCTACGTGGACCACCTCGTCGACCTTGACGTCCCCGTGGAGTCGGTGCGCGGCCGCTACGGCGGGTACCGGCTCGGCCCCGGCCACCGGCTGCCCCCGCTCATGCTCGGCGACGACGAGGCGCTGGCCGTGCTGCTCGGCCTGATCGCCGGCCGCCGGGCGGGGCTGACGGCCGCGGGGGACACCGCGAGCGAGACGGCCGCGGCGAAGATCCGCCGGGTGCTGCCCACGCCGCTCGCACGCCGCCTCGACACGCTCCTCGACTCGCTCTCCTTCACCGACGACCCGCGCTCCCTCACGGGCCGGCCCGGCGAGCGGGCCCCCGCCCCGGACGCCGGGGTGCTGCTCACCGTCGCCGACGCGGTGCGCCACCGCCGTCCGGTCTCGGTCCGGTACGTCGACGGGGAGGGCCGGCGCAGCGAGCGCACGCTGCACCCGTACGGGATCGTCGCCCACGCGGGCCGTTGGTACGTCACCGGCCAGGACGCCGGGCTCGGCGAGGACCGCACCTTCCGGCTCGACCGGATCGCGGACGCGCGGTCGCTGCCGGGCACGTTCGAGGAACCGGCGGGGTCCGAGGGGCCGGACGGGCTCGATCCGGCGCAGCGCGTGCTGTCCGGGCTCGCCACGGCCGCGTACCGGTACGAGGTGACGCTGCGGATCCACGGAAGCGTCGAGCAGATCCGGACCCGGCTCCCCGCGAGCGTCGCGGTCCTCGACGAGACCGGGCCCACCGCCGAACGTGAGCGGCGGGTCGAGCTGCGGGCCGAGCGGCTCGACTGGCTGCCTCCGGTGCTCGCCTCGCTCGACCGGCCGTTCGCCGTCGAGCGTCCCGCCGAACTCCGTGACCTCGTCGGCGAGTTCGCCGACCGCCTCGCGTCGTACGCCCGCCGGACCTGACGTCCGCCGGGCGTGGCCGGTCAGCGCACCGGCGCCCCGGGCCCCAGCGGAATCCCCAGCGCCCACCAGGCGAGGAACAGCAGCGTCCACGCCGCTGTCATCGCGATGGCCAGCGGCAGCGTGTACGCGGCGAGGGTGCCGATGCCCGCGTCCTTGCGGTAGCGCTGGAGGAAGCCGAGGGCCATCACGAAGTACGGGCTCATCGGGGTGATCGCGGTCGACCCGGAGTCCGCGATGCGGAACAGCGCCTGCGTCGTCTCGGCCGGCACGTGCGCCAGCATCAGCATCGGTACGAGGACGGGCGCGGCCAGCGCCCACATCGCGGAGCCGCTGGTCACCATCACGTTCACGACGGTCAGCAGCAGCAGGATCAGCAGGAACACGACGACGATCGGCATCCCGCTGTGCTCCAGGAGCTCCGCCGCCCGCACCGCCAACACGTCGCCGATGTGCGTCCAGTCGAAGTAGGCGAGGAACTGGGCGATCGCGAAGAACAGCACCAGGACCGGCGCCATCTGCTTCACGCCCGCCGCCATCAGCTTCGGTACGTCGCCGGGCTTCGCGATCGACCCCGAGCGCGCCCCGTACACGATGCCGGTCAGCGCGAACAGGACGGCCACGACCGCCGCGATGCCGTCGATGAACGGCGATTCGACGATGCTGCCGCCGTCCCCGCGCAGCGGCGAGGACGTGGGGGCGAGCGCCGCCACGACCAGCACCAGGCCGCCGCCGAGCGCGAGCAACGCCCGGCGCAGCGCGGAGCGTTCGCGCTCGCTGAGGTCCAGCGTGCCCAGGTCCTCGACGTCGGCGTCGGGGTCCGGGTCGAGATCGGGGCGCTTGGCCAGCACCCAGCGCGTGACCAGTGTGATGACGGTGGCCAGCAGGAGCGAGGAGGCGATGTTGAAGAACCAGTTGGACAGCGGCGACACATACGCGTCGTCGCCGCCCGCGATCTTCGCCGCGGCCGTCGTGATGCCCGCGAAGATCGCGTCGTTCGGCGTGGGCACCGGGCTCGCGTCGTAGCCGGAGGCGATCGACGTGTACGCCACGACGATGCCGAGGATCGGGGAGCGGCCCACGGCACGGAAGGCGAGCCCGCCGAGCGGCACCAGGATGATGTACGCGGCGGCCGACGCCACGTGCGCGACCGTCCCGGCGAACGCGACGGCGAACACCACCCAGGAGGCGGGCACCCGCGCGACCCCGACCTTCATCGCAGCGGACAGGAATCCGCTGCGCTCGGCGACGGCGACGCCCATGATGACGACCACGATCGTCGCCATCGGCGGGAACTCGGCGAAGTTCGACACCATCGTCGAGACCGCCATGGCGAGCCCGTCGCCGCTGAGCAGGTTCTGTACGACGACGGTCTTGTGGTCGGCGGGCGACACCACGGACACGCCGAGCCCCGCGAGCACGGCGCTGACGACGGCGAGTACCGCCGACAGGATCCAGAACAGCCAGAACGGGTGCGGCAGCGCGTTGCCCGCTCGTTCGACGACACCGAGGGCGCGGATGACGAACGGCAGCCGCGCCGCCCCTGCCTCGTCCGGCGCGGGGACCTGTCTCTGTACGGTCATGATCGCTGCTCCGAACTAGCGCGTCGGGGACGGGAGTTGGTGGTGCCGGAAGAACGCCCACATCACCTTGTGGGCCTGGATCGTCTGCGTCGTGCAGCCGCCACCGCTGTAGCCGTCGGCGCCCGGCCAGGTGTGCCCGCCGTCGGTGACCGCGACGTGCGCCACCTCCGCGCCGCCCGCGCAGCCGGTCCACCGCGACGTCGTGATGTCGGGTCCGACCGTCTCGTCGGGCGCCTGGGTGCGGCAGCCGTCCCGGTCGGCCCACTCGCGCACCCAGTCCTGGATCGCGGGCAGCCCCCGGTCGACGTCTCCGGCGTACGGGATGGTGGTGTCGCCGGTGCCGTGGAAGTCGAGGACGGGCATCGGGCGCTTCGGGTCGCAGCCGCCCTCGCGGGTGC
This sequence comes from Streptomyces sp. NPDC051684, assembly GCF_044453445.1. Classification (NCBI taxonomy): domain Bacteria; kingdom Bacillati; phylum Actinomycetota; class Actinomycetes; order Kitasatosporales; family Streptomycetaceae; genus Streptomyces; species Streptomyces sp. NPDC051684. The sequence goes on from NZ_JBITCS010000006.1 coordinate 122,324, forward strand.
CGGGGTAGAAGGCCCCGGCGACCGGCGCGACGGCCGCGAAGCGGTCGGCCATCCGGCAGGCGAGCAGGCCGGTGAACCCGGCGCTGTTCGACTTGCCGGTGGCGTACACCCGCCGCTCGTCGACGCACAGTGAGCCTTCGAGGGAGTCGAGCAGATCCCCGGTGAACGCGACGTCGTCCACGCCGGCCGCCGCGTACGGCGCGCCCTGCCAGGCCTGCCGCTCGCCGTCGCCGGTGCCGACGACGCCGTTCGGGTAGGCGACGATCGCGGGCAGTGCGGACAGGCGCGAGAACGCCTCGGTGCCCGCGCCGGTGTTCCCGCGCCCGTGGTAGGCGACGATCAGCGGCCAACTACGGTCGGGTGTATAGCCGTTGGGGAGGTGCAGCTGGTAGGTACGCTCTCGGCCGCCGCTAGTCATGGTGTGCAGGGCGCTGGTGCCGGGGTGCTGCGGGGCGGGGGCGCCGCAGCCGCCGGAGCGGGGAGAGTCGGCGGCGTGGGCGGGGCCGGCGTATGCCGGGGCGAACGGTACGGCGACGAGCGCGGCGGCCAGTACGCAGGCACGCCGAAGTAGACCCTTCATCTGCGGCTCCTAAGAGAGGGTGGTTGTGTCGCTCAGCGGGGGGGCTAGAGGTCGAGCCATTCCTCGACGAACGCGCACACGCGCCCGACGGCGGCGTCCACGATGGCCGCCCCGTCCTCGGCCGTGGCCGACGTCGGGTCGCCGAGCACGCCGTTGGCGCTCAACTCGTCGTAGGGCAGGGTGAGCGTCGGCTGCGCGAAGGAACGGGCGAGGCGCGCCTCGGGCTTCAGTTCGTCCATGGACACGGAACCCGGCCTCAGCCGGTCCCGGTGCACCAACTCCGGTGTCAGGCGCAGCATTTGGGCGGTCTCGGCCTCGCCGCTGTGCCCGTGCACCTCGCTCACGCCCATGCCCGCCACCACGCCGGAGGCGAGCGCGGTCACCGGCGACCAGGCGAACCGGACGTCAGGGTGGGAGACGAGCAGGTCCTGCGCCACCGTAGTCAGCGCCGCGTTGTTCCCGCCGTGCCCGGTGAGCACCAGGAACCGCCGCCAGCCGTGCCGTCGCAGGCTCTCCACGTACTCGCGCACGACGGCGGCGAACGTGGTCGTCGTCAGCGTCACCGTCCCGGCGAACGCCATGTGGTGCGGGGAGACGCCGACCGGGAGCGGCGGGCCGATCACCACGCGGCCGGCGAGCCGGGCTCCGACGAGGTCGGCGATCCGTTCCGCGCGGATGGTGTCGGTGGCGATCGGCATGCCGGGGCCGTGCTGCTCGTAGGCGCCGGCGGGGATGATGACGACGGGGGCGCGGGTGACGGCCCCGGCGGCCTCCTCGGTCGTCAACTCGGCAAGCCGCAGCGGCTGTTCGGTGCTCACGCGAGCTCACCCCCGTCGGGGAACTCGGCGCCGAGCACGGTGTCCCGGATCGCGGTCAAGTGCTCGCGAGTGAGTCGCTCGGCCGTCGCCGCGTCGCCTTCGCGTACGGCCTCGACGATCTGGAGGTGCTCGGCGTGGTCGCGCTCCCGGTCGTTGTAGCGGTGCCGGATCTCGATCTGGTCGCGGGCGCGGACCTGGAGCAGCGCCTCGACGGTCTCCTTCAGCAGCGCGTTCCCGCTGGCCGTGGCGAGCGCCACGTGGAAGTGCACGGAGCGGCGCAGTGACTCCTCGGGCGGGAACAGCGCGTTGGCCGCCGCGTGCTCCAACTGCTCCACTCCTTGCGGGAGCCGGATCCGGGCGGCCTCGGCCGCGACCGCCGGTTCGACGACCAGGCGCGCCTCGACGAGTTCGAGCACGGACCGCCGCGACGTGCGCGGCCGGTGCGGATTGGCGAGCAGTCGCCGATCCACGCCGGGCCCGACGTACGTCCCAGAACCGTGCCGGAACTCCACGACCTGCATGGCCTCCAGGCGCCGCAGCGCCTCCCGCACGGTCGGCGTCGTCACCTCGAAACGCTTGGCCAGCTCGCGTGAGGAGGCCAGGGCGTCACCGGGGGAGAGCCGTTCGGTGCGGATGATCTCGACGATGTCGTCCGCGAGGCGCTCGGAGAGCGAGGGTTGATCGGCGTAACTCATAAAGTGAATAGATCACTTGGCCAGTGGGAGTGTCAACGGTCGTGCACGACCCCGTCGAACCCCTCTGGGTCGACAGGAGCTACAGCACCCCGCGCTCCAGTGCCACGACCACCGCCCGCGTCCGGTCGCTTACGTCCAGCTTCGCGAAGATGCGCAGCAGATGCGTCTTCACGGTCGCCTCGCCGATCACGAGGCGCTTCGCGATGTCGGGGTTGGACAGGCCGTCGGCGACCGCCGTCAGGACATCCACCTCGCGCGCGGTCAGCGCCGTCTGCGTCGGCCGGCGCAGCTTCGCCACGAGCTTCTGCGCCACCCGCGGGGCCAGCACCGTCTCGCCGCGCGCCGCCGAGCGGATCGCGTCGACGAGCTGCTCGCGCGTGGTGTCCTTGAGCAGATAGCCGACCGCGCCCGCCTCCACCGCCCGCTCGATCTCGGAGTCCGTGTCGTACGTCGTCAGGATCAGGACGCGGGTGCGGCTCGGCCCCGCGACGATCCGCTCGGTCGCCGCCACCCCGTCGAGCCCCGGCATCCGCAGGTCGAGCAGCGCCACATCGGGGCGCAGCTCCTCGACGAGCGCCACGCCGGACCGGCCGTCGTCCGCCTCGCCGACGACCTCGAGGCCGGGCTCCGGCGCGAGCAGGGCGACGACCCCGGCCCGCATCACGGTGTGGTCGTCGACCACGACGACCCTCAGGTTCACCGCGTCAATCATGCTCGCTCCTCTTCGGCCCGGGGGCCGGGCAGTTGGGCCAGAACGCGGGTGCCGTCCCCCGGGGAGCTGGTGACGGTCAGCTCGCCGCCGAGTTCGGCAAGGCGCTTGCGCATGCCGTCGAGGCCGAAGCCGCGCGCCGCGTCGACGTCGAAGCCGTCCCCGTCGTCGGTGATCTCCAGATCGATGCCGTACGCGCTCTGGTCAAGGACCACGGCGACGGCCGAAGCGGCGGCGTGCTTACGGACGTTGGCGAGCGACTCCTGGGTGCAGCGCAGCAGTGCGATACGGGTCTGCTGGTCGCAGTCGACCTCGGCCAGTTCGGCGTCCACCGTGACCCCGGTGTCCTCGGTGAACCGGTCGAGGGCGCGGCGCAGCGTGCCCGCCACCGGGCCCTGTATGCCGCCGCCCGGCGGGGATGTCGCGCCGACGAGGGCACGCGCCTCTGCCAGATTCTCCCGTGCCGTCTGCTCGATCGACGTCAACTGCTGCGCGGAGCGTGCTGGTTCCGAAGGAAGCCCGGCGCGGGCCGCCTCCGCGAGGACGATGATCGAGGCGAAGCCCTGGGCGAGCGTGTCGTGGATCTCGCGGGCCATCCGCTCCCGCTCGTCCGCCGCACCCTGCCTGCGATGTGCTTCGACCAACGCCTGTTGCGTGTCGGCCAGTTCGTCGCTCAGGCGTCGAGTGCGGGCCTCGCCCTGCTCGGTGATCCGGTGCACCAGGAGGCCCACCGTGGACCCGGCGGCGTATCCGGCGAGGGTGAACAACACGTTCCCGCCCAGCAGTTCGGTGCCCGGATCGCCTCCGGTGACGGTGCCGGCGGCCGTGAGCGCCGCGGCCGCCCCGCTGAGGGCGAGCGCGGAGCCGGGCCCGGACGCGTAGATCCAGAAGTGCGGCAGCGACACGATGAACAGGGCGGCGCCGCTGCCCATCGCGTACGACACGGCGCCGACCCCGGCGGCGAGCAGTGCGAGATAGGCGGTCGGTCGCAGCAGCTCCCGCCCGGGGAACATCGCCACCGCCGCGTACGCGCAGGTCATGACGGACAGCAGCACGAACGTCGGGTACTTCGTCCCGGCCGGGGTGTCCGCCACCGCGAGGGCGGGCGGCACCAGGCCGCACAGCACCCACACCACGGCGTTCCAGCGGTGCGGTACGGGCACGGCCGCCTGGGCCGGACCCCGGTCCGGGGCGAGGAGAGGCACTCGGCTGCTGTCCACGGCGATCAGCCTACGTTCGCGAGCGGGCGCTCGGTCGTGGACTTTCCGGCTCGCAGCGGTCCGCGCGAGGGCCACCAACTCCGCTCGCCCAGCAGCAGCATGAGCGCGGGCAGAATCAGCACCCGGATGACAAAGGCGTCCAGGAGCACCGCCACGGCCAGGCTGAACCCGATCTGCTTCATCTCGATGAAGTGCAGCGACACGAAGCTGGCGAACACGGTCACCATCACGAACGCCGCGCTGGTCACCACCCCGGCCGAGCTGCCGACCCCGTCGAGCACCGCCTGCCGCGTCGGCACCCCGCGCTGGGCGGCCTCCTTGATCCGGCTGATCACGAACACCTGGTAGTCCATCGAGAGCCCGAAAAGGATCACGAAGAGGAACAGCGGCACCCGCGAGCCGATCGTGCCCGTCGACTGGAAGTCCAGCAGACCTTCGGCCCAACTGCCCTGGAACGTCAGGGTGAGGACGCCGAGCGAGGCGGCCGCCGACAGCAGGTTCAGGGCGACGCCGACGAGGCCGAGCACCACGGACCGGAACGCCCACACGGTCATCGCGAACGTCACGAGCAGCAGCGCCCCGATGATCAGCGGCAGCTTCTCCTTCTGGTGCGCGGGATAGTCGGCGTAACGGGCGACGTCACCGGTGACCGCGGCGTCGATGTTCCCGCTCAACTCACCTACGGTGTCCGGGAGATACTCCCCGCGCAGCCGTTCCAGCGACTCCTGCGCGGGCTTCGTGCTGACGTAGTGCGGGACCGGCAGTTCGAGCGAGGTGACGCGGCGGTCGGAAGAACCGCGCAGGGTGAACGTGCCGTTCAGGCCGGGGTCGTCCTTGACGTCCTCGGCGAGCGAGCGCAGCGCCCCGGCCACCTCGTCCGCACGCCCGGCGTCGGCCCGTACGAGAATCTGGTGTGCAGCCTTGACCTCGGGGAAAGCCGCGTTCAAACGGTCGAAGGTGGGCATCGACTGGGTCTGCCGCGAGTGCGTCTCACGGCCCATGTCGGTGAGCTTCAAGCCGAGCAGGGGAGCCGCCAGGGCCACCATGGCGAGGACCGCGACGATCAGCACGGCACCGGGGCGACGGGCGGTGAGGCGCAGCAGGGCGTTGTGCCGCACAGGCCTGTGCGGCCTCGCCTTGCGTGGCCCCCGCCGTGCGGCGCGGCGCTCGGCGCGCGCCCCGATCTTCACGAGCAGTGCGGGCAGCACCGTCAACGAACTGACCACGGCGACCAGCGTCACCAGGATCGCGGCCGTCGCGATCGACGAGAAGATGACGTCGTCGGCGAGATACAGCGTCGCACTGGACACGGCGACCGCGAGCCCGGAGAGCACGACCGCGCGACCGGAGGTGGCGGCCGCGATCTCCACCAGCGCCCGCGAACTCAACTCCCCGCCCGATCGCGCCCGTTCCTCCCGCTCCCGCTTCAGATAGAACAGCGTGTAGTCGACGCCGACGGCGAGCCCGATCAGCAGAATGATGTTCGTGCCGACCCCCGCGTCGGGGAAGACGTGCGAGGCGAGCATCGACAGGCCGATCGACGCGACGATCGCGGACAGCGCGAGCAGCAGCGGCACGGTCGCCATCGCCACCGAGCGGAACACGAGCAGCAGCGTGAGCAGCGTGATGGGCAGCGCGATCATCTCCGTACGGGAGAGGTCGCTGCCGCGCAGCTTGTCGACGCCCTGGCTGATCGAGGGTCCGCCCGTCTCCTCGACGCGAAGCTCCGGGTGCGCCTTCTGCGCCGCGGCGGTCTGCGCCCGCAGCGGATCGACGTGCTTCTTCCCGTCGAGCTCGGCGCCCTTCATGGTGACGTCGACACGGACCGCCCGGCCGTCCTTCGACCACACGGGCTCCGCCACGGACCGCACCTCGGGCAGCCCCCGCATCCGGCCGGTGATCTCATCGGCGACGGCGGTGCCCGTCGCCCGGTCAAGCCGCCCGGAGGTGCGGCCCTCGATCAGCACCCGCTCGACGGGCCGCTGCGCGAGCCCGCCCTCCCGGGCGATCGCCTCGCCGCGACCCGCCTCACCGACACCGAAGTCGGCGGACGTGGCGGCGTTGCCACCCACGGTGATCCCGGCACCGAGGCACAGGACGACGAACAGGAACCAGCCGGCGATCGCCCTCCAGGGGTGCCCGGCGCTCCAACGAGCCATACGTACGGGGTAGTTGGTCATGGTGTCCATGCTGGTCGCGGCGGTACGGGCGCGGACAGCGGCGACCGGTGGAACCCGGGGTCCACCGGTCGGTGGACCCCGGCGCGTCACAAGCGGCTCCCGGTCGCCGCGTCCACGAAATGGACACCCATCGGGATGAATGCAACATGCAGCTACCCTCCGGTGCGTACGAGGACCCGTCACCAGCTCGTACGCGAAGAGGCAGGAGGCGCCGTGAACGAGAACCAGGGCCGTGCCGTGGCCGCCCTCGACGGCGTGGGCATGCGCCGCTACACCACCGGCCAGGTCATCCTCGACGACATCGACTGGACCGTACGTTCCGGCGAGCACTGGGCGCTGCTCGGTCCGAACGGCGCGGGCAAGACCAGCATCCTGCGGCTCGTCGGCGCCACCAACCACCCGACCACCGGCACCGTCGAGGTCCTCGGCCACCGGCTCGGCCGCGTCGACGTCCGCGAGCTGCGCGCCCTCATCGGCCACGTCTCCACCTCCCAGCGCGTCCCCCAGGACCTGCCGGGCCACACCGTCGTCCTCACCGGCCACAGCGGCACCGTCCAGCCCCTGTGGAAGACGTACGACGACGAGGTGCGCGAGCGCGCCCACGCGCTGCTCGCCGAACTCCAGATCAAGGAACTCGCCGACCGCCCCTACGGCGTCTGCTCCGGCGGCCAGCGCGCCCGCCTCCTCATCGCCCGCGCCCTCATGGCGGACCCGGCGCTGCTCCTGCTCGACGAGCCGTTCAACGCCCTCGACCTGCCCTCCCGCGAGGACCTCATCGACACGATGCGTCAACTCGCCGCCGGGCGCCCCGAGTTGGCGACCGTGACCGTCACCCACCACCTGGAGGAACTCTCCCCGGCCATCAGCCATGCCCTCCTGCTGCGCGAGGGCCGCGTCCTCGCGAGCGGCGCCGTCGACGAGGTGCTGACCAAGGACCTGATGACCTCCTGCTTCGGGCGCCCCATCGAGGTCAGCAGGCACGGCGGACGCTGGCTGGCGCGCTCCGGCGACCAGGTGTGACCTGACGCACGGGCTCCGGAGTGTGTCGGTGTTGGGCCGAACGGGTTACATCGCGTAAGAATTGGGCGGTGCAGACAACAGTGCGAGCCCAAACGGGGTGGGGGCTGCATCTGCCCGGGGACAACCCCCGGACCCCCGGCCGCGACAACAGGGCAGCCGTCATCCCTGGCGCCGACACCACGAGGACAACCTGAGTGAACAGCCACGACGTCACCGACGAACAGTGGGAGGGGCTCGCCCAGGTCGTGCCGCTGCGCAGCCGCAACGAGTGGCCGTCAGCGGTCGACCACCGGGCGATGCCCGAGGCGGACACCGAGCCGCGGCGCCGCTTCGTGGTCCTGCGTGTCATCGTCTTCGGCGACGCGCGCGAGGTCGCCGAGACCGTCATGTCCGGCATCCCGGTGCTGCTCGACCTGACCGGCGCCGAGACCGACGTGGCCAAGCGGGTCCTGGACTTCAGCAGCGGCGTCGTCATGGGCCTCGGCTGCGGCATGCACCGCGTCGACCGCAACGTCTTCCTGCTGGCCCCTCCCGGCACCGAGGTCCAGGGACTTGTGCAGGGTGCCGTCTCCTGAGGGCGGCCCGGTGGACGTTCGGGCAAGCCCGGTGGGCATAGTCCCCCGATCGTAGGAAGGGCGCTGCGCGCAAACGGTTCTGCGCCGCCGGCCCGCCTACGTTCGACCCATGACCGTGTTCCGCCGGGGCTCGACCCCGACCCCCGGCGCGTCCCCCGACCGCCCGCGCGTGACCCGGCTCAGGCTCGCCGCCTTCGCCCGCCACCGCGGCACCACCGTCCCCCTCGGCCCCTTCACCGCCGTGTCGGGCCCCAGCGGTAGCGGCAAGACCAGCCTCCTGCGTGCCTTCGCCGCGCTCGCCGGACTCGGCGGCGGAGCGCACCTCGCCGACGTGTTCCCCGACCCCCGCGCCTACGTTCCCGAACGCGCACGGCCCGACGCCGAACGACGCCGCGGATTCCACCTCGGCTGCACCGTCGAGGGCCCGGTGGGACCGGTACGGCTCGACCTGGCCGTCCAGGCCGAACCCGAACTCCGCGTCGTGGGCGAACGATTGACCGGGCCCGACATCACCTACCTGGAGACCGCGCTGCGCGACCCCGGCAGGCGCGACGTCCAGGCGGCCTGGCACACCGCGGGGTCCGTGCCCGTGACCCGCGGACCGCTCCCCGACGACCTCCTCGGCACCGCCATGTTGCCCCTGCGCGTCGCCGGCCGCACCGAAGGGCAGCGCAAGGTGCTCGCCGCGGCCGAACAGGTCGTCGTCGGCCTGCGCTCCACCTTCGCCTGCGACCCCGACCCCACACGGATGCGCACCCCCGCCCGCGCCGCGGCCGACCGGCTGCACGGCGGCTGCGGCAACCTCGCCGCCGTACTGCGCCGCACCGGTGCCGAATGCGGGAACCGGCACGCGCTGTTCGTCGCGGCGGCCCGCGCGGGCCTCGTGGGACCGGTGCGGGACGTACGCGCGGAGACGGCGCGCGATGGGACGGTACGCGCCGTCGTGGACCGCGGCGGCGGAGTGACCAGCCCCGTCGAGCGGCTCGCCGACGGGGAGTTGAGGTACCTCGCCCTCGCGCTCGTCCTGCTCACCGGACCCCGCGTGCTCGCCGTCGACACGGCCGCGGAGGTACCGGAGGCGTACCAGAGCCTGACGATCCTCGCGGACGGCTTCGACCGGGGCCTGGATCGCACCCAGTGCGCCGAACTCACGGAGCTGGCCGCCCGCATGTGCGCCCGCGGGCACATCCGGCTCGTCGCCGCGGTGGGCGAGGGCTCCGAGGCGGAGCGGGGAGCGCGGGCGCACGGCGCGGCGATGGTAGACCTGGGGCGATGAACGAGGAACACGAAGCACCCCGCGGCGCCGGCGAACTCCCGGATGACCGGCCGCTCGACGTGGCGGCCCTGCAAGCACGCCTGGCCCGTTTCGCGGTCGCCCGCGACTGGCAGCCCTTCCACACGCCGAAGAACCTGGCGGCCGCGCTGAGCGTCGAGGCCTCCGAACTGGTCGAGATCTTCCAGTGGTTGACCCCCGAGCAGTCCGCCCGCGTGATGGAGGAACCGGAATCGGCCCACCGGGTCGAGGACGAGATCGCCGACGTCCTCGCCTACCTCCTGCAACTCTGCGAGGTCCTGGGCGTCGACGCGCTGGCCGCGCTGTCGGCGAAGATCGACCGCAACGAGCGGCGCTTCCCGGCGCGGGGTGAGGGAACCGGATAACGGCGGAGTCGCCGGCTCCGCCAACTGCCCACCGGGACAAGAAATGTCACTCTCCGGAGTCGTCGACTTATCCACATCGAACCTTGTGTCCACAGATTTCGGGCTTCCCCTGGCTTTTCGCCGCTCATACCTTCACTCTGGGTAGTGGACGAAGGAGTTCGGGCGGGAGACGGACGGGGACGCGATGGATGCGGTACGGCTCATCGGGGTCGGCCGACGGGCCCTGGCGCAGAGTCAGGACCCGCGGGACATCATGAGGGAGGCATGGCAGGCACAGGCATTGGCGCAGGCGATGGGGAGCCGCCTCGCGATGCAGGGGCCACCGGAATTACGAGGCGAGGCGGTGGGGCTGAGCGAAGCGGGGGCGCGAGGCAGCGGCGGATCGGCGACGCCGGTCGTGGGAGCCGGGGGAATACGGGCGGCGCAGCTGACCGAACTGGGCGATGTGCACCGGGCGTTGACGGACCTCGGGGCGCTGCTCGGTGACGTGGGCATCGCGCTCGTCGCCGTGGCGAGCGAGTCGTTCGAGGAAGGGGCCTATTGGCAGTGCATGGAGGCGATCGACGCGGCGGACGAATCGCGGGACAGAATCCTCGAGATACTGCGGCGGCTCCCGGAGGGCGGCCGTGCGCTGCCCCTCGCCGACCGGGAGCCCGCGCCGGAGCCCGACTCGGACTCGGCGGCGTGACACCGGCGGGCGCGGGTCCGGGCGGGCGGGCGCACGGCCCGGGGCCCGGACGGGACCGGGCTCCGGAGCCGACCCCGGTCGGCGCCGCGGGCGCCTGACGCGCCGGGCGTCCCGCTCAGCCGTCCTCACCGGTCGGCGGCGAAGTCCTGGGCGGCTGCTGGAGGTCGGCGTCGAGCTGCGTCAGGTCGGCGTTGAGCGCGGCCATCAGCTCTTCCATCTGCTGCAGCAGACCCTTGGGTGCGCCTTCCTGCTCCGGCGCGGACGTGTCGTGCACGGCCCCATCGGGCGCGGCTTCCTGGGACATGGCGGCCTCCTCGGCCCTCGCCCTCCGACAGAGGAGGGGAGTTGACGCGATCGTGACGCCCGGCAGCGACCGCCGGCGCGGGTGCCGGGCGGTCCGGCTCCGCCCGAGTCAACGATCACGACCGGCGCCGGGTCACTGCGCGCCCCCGCCCCCGCGCCCCGGGTTGACGCAATTTCACCCGACCGTGGAGGCGGGGCCGAAGGGGCGGGCCGGCTCGCCTCAGCTCAGCTGTGGCGCCACCTCGGAGGCGATCAGTTCCAGGTGGTCCAGGTCGTCGAGGTCGAGCATCTGGAGGTACATCCGTTGGGAGCCCACGGACTGGTAGGCGGCGAGGCGTTCGACGACCTCGGCGGGGGAGCCGGCGAGGCCGTTGGCCTTCAGCTCGTCGACGTCGCGGCCGATGGCGTCGGCGCGGCGCTTGACCTCGGCGTCGGTGCGGCCGACGCAGGCGATGAGGGCGTTGGAGTAGGTGAGCGCGTCCTGGGCGCGGCCGTGCTCCCCGGCCGCGGCCTTCACGCGCTTGAACTGCAGCTCCGTGTCGGCGATCGAGGCGAAGGGGATGTTGAACTCGGTGGCGAACCGGGCGGCGAGCGCCGGGGTCTTCTTGGCGCCGTGGCCGCCGACGAGGATCGGGACGCGCGGCTGGGTGGGCTTGGGCAGGGCGGGGGAGTCCTTCAACTGGTAGAAGGTTCCGTCGTAGTTGAAGCGCTGCCCGACCGGCGTCTCCCACAGGCCCGTCACGATGGCGAGCTGCTCCTCCAGGCGCCCGAACTTCTCCTTCGGGAACGGGATGCCGTACGCCGCGTGCTCCTCCTCGTACCAGCCCGAGCCGAGCCCGAGTTCGACGCGGCCGCCGGACATCTGGTCGACCTGCGCGACCTGGATGGCGAGCACGCCGGGAAGCCGGAAGGTACCGGCGGTCATCAGCGTGCCGAGCCGGATCCGGCTCGTCTCGCGGGCGAGCCCGGCGAGCGTCGTCCAGGCGTCCGTCGGGCCCGGCAGACCGTCGACGGGTCCCATGTGGAGGTAGTGGTCCGACCGGAAAAAGGCTCCGTAGTTCAAGTCCTCGGCGGCCTTGGCGACGCGGAGCAGCGTCTCGTAGGTCGCGCCCTGCTGCGGTTCGGTGAATACGCGAAGATCCATGCACCCATCATGCAGGTCAGGGGCGCGTCCTTCGATGACGCGGGCGCCGTCGTGCGGGCGAAAACCCATGGTGGCGAGGGCGCGGCCGGAGCCATACTCGGCCGTGTGCTTCTGACGATCTCCACCACCGGCAATGCCGCCAATCCGGCCACCGACCTGGGCTTTCTGCTGCACAAGCATCCGGCGAACGCCCAGGCCTTCAGCACGGCGCACGGCACCGCGCACGTCTTCTACCCCGAGGCGGACGACGAGCGGTGCACGGCCGCGCTGCTGCTGGAAGTGGACCCCGTGGCGCTGGCCCGGCGGGGCCGGGGCAAGGGGCGGGGCGGCGCGCCCGACGCGGCGCTCGCGCAGTACGTGAACGACCGGCCGTACGCCGCGTCGTCGCTGCTCGCCGTCGCGTTGAGCAATGTCTTCTCCAGCGCGCTGCGCGGTGTGTGCAAGGCCCGCCCGGAGCGCGCGGAGCAGGCGCTGCCGTTGCGCGTCGAGGTGCCCGCGCTGCCCGCGCGCGGCGGCGCCGACCTCGTACGGAAGCTGTTCGAGCCGCTCGGGTGGGCGGTCGAGGCGACGGCCGTTCCGCTGGACGAGCGGTTCCCCGAGTGGGGCGACTCGCGGTACGTGCGGCTGGTCCTGGAGGGCGAATTGCGGCTCGCGCACGCGCTGCGGCACCTGTACGTGCTGCTGCCGGTGCTCGACGACGCCAAGCACTACTGGGTGTCGTCCGACGAGGTGGACAAGTTGCTGCGGGCTGGGGACGGCTGGCTGGCCGGGCACCCGGAGCAGAAGCTGATCGTCGGCCGGTATCTGTCGCGGCGCTGGTCGCTGACCCGGCAGGCCATGGAGCGCTTGGAGCTGGCCCGGCTCGCGGACGCCGACGACACGGACGTCGACGAGATCGACAACGCCGTGGACGAGGAGAGCGACACCGAGGAGCGGCCGGTGCCGCTGGCGGTGCGGCGCAGGGAGGCGATCCTCGACGCGCTGCGCGGCTCCGGCGCCGTCCGGGTGCTCGATCTGGGCTGCGGGCAGGGCCAGTTGGTGGGCGAGCTGCTCAAGGAGGTGCGGTTCACCGAGATCGTGGGGGTGGACGTGTCCGTGCGGGCGCTCACCGTGGCGTCCCGGCGGCTGAAGCTCGATCGGCTGGGGGAGCGGCAGGCGGCGCGCGTCCGGCTGGTGCAGGGGGCGCTCACGTACACCGACAAGCGGCTCAAGGGGTACGACGCCGCGGTGCTCAGCGAGGTGATCGAGCACCTCGACCTGCCGAGGCTGCCCGCGCTCGAGTACGCGGTGTTCGGTTCGGCGCGGCCCCGTACGGTCGTCGTGACCACGCCGAACGTCGAGTACAACGTCCGCTGGGAGTCCCTGCCCGCCGGGCACGTCCGGCACGGCGACCACCGGTTCGAGTGGACGCGGGCCGAGTTCCGCGACTGGGCGGAGCGGGTCGCGGCGCGGCACGGATACGCGGTGCGGTACGTGCCGGTGGGGGAGGACGACCCGGAGGTGGGCCCGCCGACGCAGATGGCGGTGTTCACGACGACCGGGACGACGACAGACACGACGACAGACGCGACGAACGACACGACGCGTACGAACGAGAAGGAGGCGACAGCCGTATGACCGCCACGGACACCACCACAGGGCGCGTGCTGCCCGTCACCGATCTCTCGCTCGTCGTGCTGGTCGGGGCGTCCGGCTCGGGCAAGTCCACGTTCGCGCGCGCCCACTTCAAGCCGACCGAGGTGATCTCCAGCGACTTCTGCCGCGGCCTGGTGGCCGACGACGAGAACGACCAGGGGGCCAGCCGCGACGCCTTCGACGTGCTGCACTACATCGCGGGCAAGCGGCTCGCGGCCGGCCGGCTGACCGTGGTCGACGCGACCAACGTGCAGCAGGAGTCCCGCCGTCAGCTCGTCGAGCTGGCGCGGAAGCACGACGTGCTGCCCATCGCCATCGTGCTCGACGTGCCGGAGGACGTGTGCGCCGCGCGGAACGCCGGGCGCACCGACCGCGCCGACATGCCGCGCCGCGTCATCACCCGCCACACCCGTGAACTGCGCCGCTCCCTCAAGCACTTGGAGCGCGAGGGCTTCCGCAAGGTGCACGTGCTGCGCGGCGTCGAGCAGGTCGAGGGCGCGGGCGTCGTGCGCGAGAAGCGGTTCAACGATCTGACGCACCTCACCGGACCGTTCGACATCATCGGCGACATCCACGGCTGTGCGAACGAACTCGAGGCGCTGCTCGGCAAGTTGGGCTTCGTGGACGGGGCGCACCCCGAGGGGCGGACCGCCGTCTTCGTCGGCGACCTCGTCGACCGCGGCCCCGACACGCCCGGCGTGCTGCGCCGCGTGATGGGCATGGTGAAGGCCGGTACGGCACTGTGCGTGCCGGGCAACCACGAGAACAAGCTGGGCCGTTGGCTGAAGGGGCGCAACGTGCGGCCCACGCACGGCCTCGCCGAGACGGTCGAGCAGCTGGGCGGGGAGAGCGAGGAGTTCCGCGCGGAGGTGCGCACGTTCGTCGAGGGGCTGGTCAGTCACTACGTCCTCGACGGCGGGAAGCTCGTCGTGTGCCACGCCGGACTGCCCGAGAAGTACCACGGGCGCACGTCGGGACGGGTCCGTTCGCACGCGCTGTACGGGGACACGACCGGTGAGACCGACGAATTCGGCCTTCCGGTGCGCTACCCGTGGGCGGAGGACTATCGCGGCCAGGCCGCCGTGGTCTACGGCCACACTCCCGTGCCGACCGCTACGTGGCTCAACAACACCATCTGCCTCGACACGGGCGCCGTGTTCGGCGGAAAGCTCACCGCGCTGCGCTGGCCGGAGCGCGAGCTGGTCGACGTACCGGCCGAGCAGGTCTGGTACGAGCCGGTCAGGCCGCTGGGGACCGAGGCGCCGGGCGGGCACGAGGGGCGGCCGCTGGACCTCGCCGATGTGCGGGGGCGCCGGAGCGTGGAGACCCGGCACACGGGCCGCGTCACCGTGCGCGAGGAGAACGCGGCGGCGGCCCTGGAGGTGATGAGCCGGTTCGCGGTCGATCCGCGCCTTGTGCCGTATCTGCCGCCGACGATGGCGCCGACCGCGACGTCCGAGGTGGACGGCTACCTGGAGCACCCGGCGGAGGCGTTCGCGCAGTACGCCGCCGACGGGGTGGAGCGGGTCGTGTGCGAGGAGAAGCACATGGGCTCGCGGGCCGTGGTGCTGGTGTGCCGGGACGCGGAGGCGGCGCGGGAGCGGTTCGGCGTGTCCGAGGAGGGCGGTGAGGCGGTCACCGGTTCGGTCTACACGCGCACCGGGCGGCCGTTCTTCGACGACGCGGCGACCACAGAGGCAGTCCTCGGGCGGGTGCGGGACGCCGTCACCGCCGCCGGTCTCTGGGAGGAGCTCGCTGCGTCCGACAGCGCCTCCGGCGCGGGCGACTGGGTACTGTTCGACGCCGAGTTGCTGCCGTGGTCGCTCAAGGCGTCCGGGTTGCTGCGCGCGCAGTACGCGGCGGTGGGCGCGGCGTCCGGCGCCGCGTTCCCGGGGGCGCTCGGGGCGTTGGAGGCGGCGGCGGAGCGGGGTGTCGACGTGGGTGAACTCCTTGAGCGGCAGCGTGGCCGCGCGGCCGACGCCGCCGCGTTCACGGACGCGTACCGGCGCTACTGCTGGAGCACGGACGGGCTCGACGGGGTGCGGCTCGCGCCGTTCCAAATCTTGGCCGTTCAGGGGCGCTCGCTCGCCGGTCTTGCGCACGACGAGCAGCTCGCGCTCATCGACCGGGTCGTCGCGCACGACACGAGTGGGCTGCTGCGGACGACGCGGCGGCTGTACGTCGACACGGGGGACGCCGCGTCTGTGCGGGCCGGGATCGACTGGTGGCTGGAGATGACCGGGCGGGGCGGTGAGGGCATGGTCGTCAAGCCGGTCGGGGCGCTGGTGCGGGATACGAAGGGGCGGCTCGTGCAGCCGGGGGTGAAGTGCCGTGGGCGCGAGTACCTCCGGATCGTGTACGGGCCGGAGTACACGCGGCCGGGGAATCTGGCGAAGTTGCGGCAGCGGTTTCTTGGGCACAAGCGGTCGTTGGCGATCCGGGAGTACGGGGTGGGCCTGGAGGCCCTGGATCGGTTGGCGGAGGGGGAGCCGTTGTGGCGGGTGCATGAGGCGGTGTTCGCGGTCCTGGCGCTTGAGTCCGAGCCGGTCGATCCTCGGCTCTGACGTCCCGTCGCGGTCGACCGGGCTTCAAAGATCGGGGCTCTGCCCCGGACCCCGCTGCTCAATCGCCGCAGGGGCTTGATGGATCAAGCCCCGCCGGCGATTGAGGCGCGGGGGCTGGGGCGGAGCCCCGGGGCGCAACCACGGGTGGCCGGGGTAAGGATGGGCACATGGGATTCCACGTCGACTCCGAGGCCGGTCGCCTACGCCGAGTGATTCTGCACAGGCCCGACCTCGAACTGAAGCGCCTCACGCCCAGCAACAAGGACCAGTTGCTCTTCGACGACGTGCTGTGGGTGCGCCGGGCCCGCCAGGAGCACGACGGGTTCGCCGACGTCCTGCGCGACCGGGGCGTCAGCGTGCACCTGTTCGGGGATCTGCTCACCGAGGCCCTCGACGTCGACGCCGCCCGCGGCCTCGTGCTCGACCGGGTCTTCGACGAGAAGGAGTACGGCCCGCTCGCCACCGACCACCTCCGGGCCGCCTTCGAGACGCTGCCGTCCGCGGAGCTCGCCGAGGCGCTCATCGGTGGGATGACCAAGCGGGAGTTCCTCGACGCCCACCCGGAGCCGACCTCCGTCCGCTTCCACGTCATGGAGCTCGACGACTTCCTGCTCGGCCCGCTGCCCAACCACCTGTTCACCCGCGACACCTCGGCGTGGATCTACGACGGGGTGTCCATCAACGCGATGCGCTGGCCGGCCCGGCAGCGCGAGACCGTGCACTTCGAGGCGATCTACCGGCACCATCCGCTGTTCCGGGACGCCGCCGCGGACGGGGGATTCCATGTGTGGTCCGAGGGGCAGGCCGACTATCCGTCGACCATCGAGGGCGGCGACGTCCTCGTCATCGGCCAGGGCGCCGTCCTCATCGGGATGAGCGAGCGCACCACCCCGCAGGCCGTGGAGATGCTCGCGCACAAGCTGTTCGCGGCGGGCTCCGCGCGCACCATCGTCGCCCTCGACATGCCGAAGAGACGTGCCTTCATGCACCTCGACACGGTGATGACGATGGTCGACGGCGATACGTTCACGCAGTACGCGGGGCTCGGCATGCTCCGCTCGTACACCATCGAACCGGGCACGTCCGGCGCCGAGTTGAAGGTCACCGACCACCCGCCCGAGCACATGCACCGCGCCATCGCCGCCGCGCTCGGGCTCTCCGGGATCCGGGTGCTGACCGCGACGCAGGACGTGCACGCCGCCGAGCGCGAGCAGTGGGACGACGGCTGCAATGTGCTCGCCGTCGAGCCGGGCGTCGTCGTCGCGTACGAGCGCAACGCCACGACGAACACGTTCCTGCGCAAGCAGGGCATCGAGGTCATCGAGATCCCGGGCAGCGAACTGGGGCGCGGCCGCGGCGGCCCGCGCTGCATGAGCTGCCCGGTCGAGCGGGACCCGGTCACTGCCTGAGCGCAGCCCCGTGAACACCTGAGCGGGCCGGCGGCGGCGATCTTCCCAGACGCCCCTTGTCCGGCATACGGTCCTGGCGACCCGCCAAACGAAAGGTATTCGTTTTGACGTCGTCCATCGGGACCGAAAACGGCGCGGCCGGCTCCGCCCCCACCCTGGAGAAGGGCGCCATCGGCACCGGCGACCTGGTCTTCTTCGTCGTGGCCGCCGCCGCGCCGCTGACCGTCATGGCGGGCGTGGCGCCGCTCGCCATCGGAATGGCGGGCCGGGGCGCACCGCTCGGCTACCTCGTCTCCGGACTGCTCCTGATCGTCTTCGCTGCCGGTTTCACCGCGATGAGCCGCCATGTGCGCAACGCCGGCGCCTTCTACGCGTACATCGGCCGGGGCCTCGGCCGCCCCGCCGGAGTCGGCGCCGCGTACGTCGCGCTGCTCGCGTACAACGCGATCGAGGTCGGACTCCTCGCCGCCTTCGGCTGGTTCACCGAGTCGGGGTTCCAGGACCTGACCGGCGTACTGGTTCCGTGGTGGGCGTGGGCGCTCGCCGGACTCGTCGCCATCGGCGTGCTCGGGTACCTCGAAGTCACTCTCAGCGCGAAGGTGTTGGGCGTCGCGCTGGTCCTCGAAGTGCTCGTCCTGCTGGTGTTCGAGGCGGGGGTGTTCGCGCACGGCGGCGGACCGCACGGCCCCGAGTTCGCAGTCCTGTCGCCGGGCCACCTCCTCAACGGCGGCGTCGGCGGCATGTTCGTCCTCGCCATCGGCGCGTTCGTCGGCTTCGAGGCGACCGCGATCTACGCCGAGGAGGCCCGCGAGCCGGAGCGCACGGTGCCGCGCGCCACGTACATCGCCGTCGCGTTCCTCGCGCTCTTCTACACCTTCACGGTCTGGATGATCATCAACGCGTACGGGGCGGACGCCGCGCAGCGCGTCGCGAACGGGGACGGCGGCGGCGACATGGTGTTCACCGCGACCGAACGGTTCGCCGGGGCCTGGGCCGCCGACGCCATGCACCTCCTCATCATCACCAGCGCCTTCGCCGCCACCCTCGCCTTCCACAACGGCGCCACCCGCTACTTCTACGCGCTCGGCCGCGAGGGCCTGCTGCCGCGCCGCCTCGGCCGGGTCACCGCCCGCACCGGCTCGCCCGCCGTCGCCGTCCTCGCGCAGTCGGCCATCGCGCTGCTCACGGTCGTCGTGACGCTGATCGCGGGCGTGGACCCCTACAGCGTCACGTTCCTGTGGACCAACGGCACCGGCATCCTCGGCGTGATGCTGATGCAGGCCTGCGCCGCGCTCGCCGTGTACGGGTTCTTCCGCCGCGACCGGCGCGGGCTGCCCGCGTGGCGGGTGGTGCTCGCGCCGCTCGTCTCCTTCGCCGGGCTCGTGGTCCTGATCGGCCTCGCCTGCGTCAACCTCGACCTGCTCACGGGCGCGACGGCGGGCGTCAACGCGGTACTGCTCGCGCCGCTGCCCGTGCTGTTCGCGCTCGGGATCGCGGTCGCGCTGCGCGTGCGGCGCCGCGACCCGGCCGCGTACGCCCGGCTGACCACGGTCGACGCCGAGAGCGTCTGATTCATCGCATCGAAAGGACCCTGTACGTGCTGGTAATCCGCGGCACCGTCCGCACCGGAAGCGCCGCGCACGGCGACGTCGCCGCGCTCGCCGTGGCCGACGACGGCCGGATCCTCGCCCTCGGAGCGGCGGCCGAGGAACTCGCCGCCACCGCCGACGAGGTGCTCGACCTCGGCGACGGCGGCCTGCTCATGCCCTCCTTCGGCGACGGCCACGCCCACCCCCTCTTCGGCGGCCTGGAACACTTCGGCCCGCAGATCAAGGAGTTGGGGTCGGTCGAGGAGATCGTCGCCGATGTCGGACGGTGGGCCGCGGCGCACCCCGGGGAGGAGTGGATCGTCGGCGCCAGCTACGACCCGGCGCTCGTCCCCGACGGGGAGTTCGACGCCCGCTGGCTGGACGCAGCAGTGCCGGACCGGCCGGTCGTGCTGCGGGCGTACGACTACCACACGGTGTGGTGCAACACCGAGGCGCTGCGCCGCGCCGGGGTGGACACGACGACGCCCGAGCCGCGCCTCGGCTGGATCGTGCGCCGCCCCGACGGCACCCCCATGGGCACCCTGCGCGAGTGGCACGCCTGCGACCTGGTGCTCGACCGGGTGCCGGGCCGCCCCGTCGACGAGCTGGTCGACGCGATCGGTGTGGCCGGGGAGGCGTACGCGAAGGCGGGCCTGACGTGGGTTCAGGACGCCTGGGTGGAACCGGAGATGGTCGACGCCTACCTGGAGGCCGCCCGCCGGGACGCGCTGTGCTTCCGCGTCAACCTCGCCCAGCGCGCCGACCCGGACCGCTGGCGCGAGCAGCGGCCCGCGTTCACGCAACAGCGCCGCCGCGTCGAGGCCGAGGGCGGCGACCTGCTGACGGCCCGCACCGTGAAGTTCTTCGCCGACGGCGTGATCGAGGGCGGCACCGCCGCGCTCCTGGAGCCGTACGACGACGCCCCGCACAGCTGCGGAATGCCCGTCTGGGAGCCGGCCGCCCTGGCCGAGGCGGTGCGGGCCTTCGACGCGGACGGCTTCCAGATCCACATCCACGCCATCGGTGACGCCGGGGTGCGGGCCGCGCTCGACGCGATCGAGCCGGCGGTCGAGGCCAACGAGGCGTGGGACCGGCGCCCCGTGATCACCCACGTCCAGCTCGTCGACCCCGCCGACCTGCCGCGCTTCGCCGCACTCGGGGTGATCGCCAACTTCGAGCCGCTGTGGGCGCAGCCCGACCCGTTGCAGACCGTGCTTTCCGTGCCGCGCATCGGCGACAAGCGCTCGGCGCTCCAGTACCCGATGGGCGAGCTGGAGCGCGGGGGAGTGCGGCTCTCGTTCGGCAGCGACTGGCCGGTCAGCTCGTACGAGCCGCTGGAGGGGATCCAGATCGCGGTGACCCGGCGGACCTTCGACGGCGACCCGGAGGACGGCTGGCTGCCCCATCAGCGGCTCACGGTCGAGGAGGCGCTGGCCGCGTACACGGCGGGCTCGGCGCACCAGGCGTTCGCCGACGAGCGGGGCGCGCTCGTGCCGGGGGCGCCCGCGGACCTGGTGTGGCTGTCGGCGGACCCGCGGACCACTGATCCCATGCGGCTGCGGGAGATCCGGGTACGGGGCACGTGGCTGGCGGGGGACCGCACGTTCGGGTAGGCACGGAAGCGCATGATCCGGAAACAATCATGAATAGAAATGTGGAACATCGTATAGACTTCCACCGTCCCGACCCCGTCCCCGAGTCATGCGCAGGAGCCCCCGAATGAACCTCACCGGCCGCCACTTCCTCAAGGAGCTGGATTTCACCGCCGAGGAGTTCCGAGGTCTGGTCGACCTGGCCGCGGAGCTGAAAGCGGCCAAGAAGGCGGGGACCGAGACGCAGCGCCTCAAGGGCAGGAACGTGGCGCTGATCTTCGAGAAGGCGTCCACGCGCACGCGCTGCTCCTTCGAGGTCGCGGCCGCCGACCAGGGCGCCTCGACGACGTACATCGACCCGGCCGGCTCGCACATCGGCAAGAAGGAGTCGAGCAAGGACACCGCCCGTGTGCTTGGCCGGATGTTCGACGCCATCGAGTTCCGGGGCGACGAGCAGGCCATCGTCGAGACGCTCGCCGAGTACGCGGGCGTGCCCGTCTACAACGGCCTGACCGACGACTGGCACCCCACGCAGATGCTCGCCGACGTGCTCACGATGACCGAGCACAGCGCCAAGCCGCTCACCGAGATGTCCTTCGCCTACCTCGGCGACGCCCGCTTCAACATGGGGAACTCCTACCTTGTCACCGGCGCCCTGCTCGGCATGGACGTCCGGATCGTCGCGCCGAAGTCCTACTGGCCGGCCGAGGAGGTCGTCGCCAAGGCCCGTGAGCTGGCCGCCGCCAGCGGCGCCCGCATCACGCTCACGGAGACCGTCGAGGAGGGCGTCGCCGGCGCCGACTTCGTGGTCACCGACGTCTGGGTGTCGATGGGCGAGCCGGAGGAGATCTGGGACGAGCGCATCAAGGCGCTCACGCCGTACGCGGTGACGATGGACGTGCTGCGCGCCACGGGCAACGCGGACGTGAAGTTCCTGCACTGCCTCCCCGCCTTCCACGACCTGGGCACGAAGGTCGGCCGCGAGATCCACGCCAAGTACGGCCTGGAGTCCCTGGAGGTCACCGACGAGGTCTTCGAGTCGGAGCACTCCGTCGTCTTCGACGAGGCGGAGAACCGGATGCACACCATCAAGGCCGTCATGGTCGCCACGCTCGGCCAGTAGCGACAAACCGCACAATCACTGAACAACGGTTCAAACTGGTGGGGCCGGAACACCTTCTCCGGCCCCACCGGCATGCGGCCACCCCCACCGCACCCGCACCACCAGAAAAGAGCACCACCCCATGTCGCCGACCCCGTCCGGCCTGCGCATCAAGTCGCCCGAGTCCCTCATCGCCGAATCGGGCGCCGACCTCGAAGGCCACGGCCTCAGGCGCACCATGGGGCTCTTCCAGCTCGTGTGCTTCGGCGTCGGCGCGATCGTCGGCACCGGCATCTTCGTCGGCCTGTCCGACACGGTCGCCGAGGCCGGTCCCGCCGTCATCCTCTCCTTCGTCCTCGCCGCGATCACCTGCATCTTCACGGCGTTCTCCTTCGCCGAGCTGGGCAGCGCGATCCCGGTCTCCGGATCCTCGTACTCCTTCGCCTACGCGACCCTCGGCGAGCGCGTCGCGTTCCTCGTCGGCTGGTGTCTGCTCCTGGAGTACGGCGTCTCGGTGTCGGCCGTGGCGGTCGGCTGGAGCCAGTACCTGAACGAACTGCTCGACAGCGTCTTCGGCCGGCAGCTGCCCGAGGCCCTGTCCGCCGGGCCCGCCGACGGCGGCGTGGTCAACCTGCCCGCCGTGCTGGTGATACTGATGGCCGCCACGCTGCTGGTGCGCGGGATCCGGGAGAGCGCGCGGGCGACCGCCGCGATGGCCGTGCTCAAGATCGGCATCCTGATCGTGTTCTGCGCTGTCGCCTACTCCGCGTTCGAGGCCGGGAACCTCACCCCGTTCCTCAGGGACGGCATGGCGGGCGTGACCTCCGGGGCCTCGCTCGCCTTCTTCTCGTACATCGGCTTCGACGCGGTCACCACGGCGGGCGAAGAGGTCAAGGACCCGCGGCGCAACATCCCGCTCGCGATCCTGATCTGCATCGGCATCGTCACGCTGCTCTACGTCGCCGTGGCCGTCGCCGCCATCGGCGCGCTCGGCGCGGACGCCGTGGGCAACAAGCCGGCCGCGCTCTCCCTCGTCGTCGACCAGGTCACAGGCTCGGACATCGGCGGCGGCGTGATCGCCTTCGGCGCGGTCGTCGCCATCGCCTCCGTCGTCCTCGCGGTGATGTACGGGCAGACGCGGATCCTGATGTCGATGTCCCGCGACGGGCTGATCCCGCGGGTCTTCGAGCGGGTCTCGCCGAAGACGCACACGCCGGTCACCAACACCTGGATCGTGGCGCTCGTCTTCGCGATCCCGGCCGCGTTCTCCTCGCTGGACGCCGTCGTCAACCTCACGACCATCGGCACGCTCGCCACCATGGTCGTCGTGAACATCGCGGTGATCGCGCTGCGCCGCTCGCACCCCGACCTGAAGCGCTCGTTCCGGGTGCCGCTCTACCCGGTCAGCCCGGTCCTGGGTGTCGGCTTCTGCCTCTACCTGATCTGGGGCACGGGCTGGACGACCTGGGTCCAGTTCGCGGTGTTCCTCGTCGTGGGCGCGCTCGTGTACGCGCTGTACGGCCGCCGCAACTCGCGGCTCGGCGACAGCGACGGCGGCGGCGAGGGGACTACGCCTCGGACGCCGGGCGCTGCGCCGGCACCGTAGAGGGCAGGGTGAACCACACCGCCTTGCCGGAATCGGTGGGGCGGTGCCCGCACGACGAGCTGAGCGTGCGGATCAGGAGCAGGCCGCGACCGTGCTCCTGCCAGGGGTCGGGCAGCCCTTCGTCCTCGGGATTGGTGAGGTCGGACGGCGGCGCCGGGTCCGTGTCGTGCACCTCGACCTGACAGCCGGAGTCGAGCATCTCCACGACCAGCTCGATCGGCGTGTCCCCCGTCGTGTGCTCCACCGCGTTCGCCACCAGCTCCGCCGTCAGCAGCTCCGCAGTGTCCGCGTCCGCGGCCGGTGACTCGAGCTCGGACAGCGCCGTCCGCACGAGGGCGCGCGCGACCGGCACGGCCGCGGCCGTGTGCGGGAGCGCTATGCGCCACGACGTGGGCGTGGGGGGACCGGAGAAGGGAGTCACGGCGGAATCCTGGGGGCGGAGGGCGCGTATGCGGCTCTGGGGCGGGCTCGGAGGAACGGGCTCAAGGGGGACTGTCCTGCGTTCAACCTTATGAATGGTACGGCGTGGGGCGAAAGAGGCTCTCGTCGGTGCGCACCGGGACGTACGACCCCTCCCGCCTTATCGCGCACTCGTGACGGCAGTCACGATGCGGTGATACGGTCGAGTCGTCTCGCTCCTCCTCGGCACGCCCCCTGACCCGCCGGAGGCACCGCATGAGTCCTTTCACCGGATCCACCCCCCGCACCGACACCTGGCAGCACCTCGACTACGCCGTGGACGAGAGCGGCGTCGCGACCGTCACCCTCGCCCGCCCCGAGAAGCTCAACGCGCTCACCTTCGGCGCCTACGCCGACCTGCGCGACCTCCTCGCGGAGCTGTCCCGGACCAAGTCCGTGCGCGCCCTCGTCCTCGCCGGCGAGGGCCGCGGCTTCTGCTCCGGCGGCGACGTCGACGAGATCATCGGCGCCACGCTCTCCATGGACACCGCGCAGATCCTCGACTTCAACCGGATGACCGGACAGGTCGTCCGCGCCGTGCGCGAGGCCCCGTTCCCGGTGGTCGCCGCCGTGCACGGGGTCGCGGCCGGGGCGGGCGCGGTCCTCGCGCTCGCCTCCGACTTCCGCGTCGCCGACCCCAGCGCCCGCTTCGCGTTCCTGTTCACGAAGGTCGGCCTGTCCGGCGGCGACATGGGCGCGGCCTATCTGCTGCCCCGCGTTGTCGGCCTCGGCCACGCCACCCGCCTCCTGATGCTCGGCGACGCGGTCCGCGCGCCCGAGGCCGAGCGCATCGGCCTGATCAGCGAGCTGACCGACGAGGGCCGGGCCGACGAGGCCGCGCAGACCCTCGCCCACCGCCTCGCCGAGGGCCCCGCCCTCGCGTACGCGCAGACGAAGGCGCTCCTGACGGCGGAGCTGGACATGCCGCTGGCCGGAGCCATCGAGATGGATGCCGCCACGCAGGCACTTCTGATGCACGGCGAGGACTACGCCGAGTTCCACGCGGCGTTCACCGCCAAGCGCCCGCCGAAGTGGCAGGGGAGGTGACCGGCCGATGACCGTCCGCGCCCGGCGCATCGCCGTCATCGGCGGCGGCCCCGGCGGCCTGTACGCCGCCGCCCTCCTCAAGCGCCTCGACCCGGACCGGGAGATCACGGTCTGGGAGCGCAACGCCCCCGACGACACGTTCGGCTTCGGCGTCGTCCTGTCCGACGAGACCCTCGGCGGCATCGAGCACGCCGACCCGGTGGTCTACCGGGCGCTCCAGGACGAGTTCGTGCGCTGGGACGACATCGACATCGTGCACCGGGGGCAGCGCCACACCTCGTCCGGGCACGGGTTCGCGGCGCTCGGCCGCCGCCGGCTCCTGGAGATCCTGCACGAGCGCTGCCGCGAGCTCGGCGTGGACCTGCGCTTCCAGTCGGAGGCCCCGCCGATCGCCGAACTCCGCACGGCGTACGACCTGGTGATCGCGGCCGACGGCGTGCACAGCAAGACCCGCGAGACGTACGCGGACGCGTTCGGGCCGCACATCGAGGAGCACCGCAACCGCTACATCTGGCTCGCCGCCGACTTCGCCTTCGACGCCTTCCGCTTCGACATCGCGGAGACGGAGCACGGCGTGATGCAGCTGCACGGCTACCCGTACAGTGCCGACGGGTCCACGGTCATCGTCGAGATGCGCGACGAGGTGTGGCGGGCGGCCGGCTTCGCGGACATGGACGTACGGGAGTCGATCGAGACCTGCGCGAAGATCTTCAAGGACGCGCTCGGCGGACGCCCCCTGCGGACCAACAACTCCTCCTGGCTCACCTTCCGCACGGTCGTCAACGACCGCTGGTCGCACGGCAATTGCGTCCTCATCGGCGACGCCGCGCACACCGCGCACTTCTCCATCGGCTCCGGCACGAAGCTCGCCGTCGAGGACGCGCTCGCGCTCGCCGCGAGCCTGACCGAGCAGCCGACGACCGACGCGGCGCTGGCCGCGTACGAGGAGGAGCGCAGGCCCGTCGTCGCGTCGACGCAGCGGGCGGCGCGCGCCAGCCTCCAGTGGTTCGAGGAGCTGGACCGCTACCTCGGTCAGCCGCCCCTCCAGTTCGCCTTCAACCTGCTGACGCGCTCGCGCCGGGTGACGCACGACAACCTGCGGCTGCGGGACGCGGACTTCACGGAGTCGGTGGAGCGGGAGTTCGGCTGCCCCGAGGGCACGCCCCCGATGTTCACGCCGTTCCGGATCGGCGGCCTGGAGCTGCGCAACCGGGTCGTGGTGTCACCGATGGACATGTACTCGGCGGTGGACGGGGTGCCGGGCGACTTCCACCTCGTGCATCTGGGGGCGCGGGCGCTCGGCGGCGCCGGTCTCGTCATGACGGAAATGGTGTGCGTGAGCGCGGAGGGCCGCATCACGCCGGGCTGCGCGGGCCTCTACACCTCCGAACAGGCGGCGTCCTGGGGCCGGATCGTGGACTTCGTCCACACTCGCGCTCCCGGTACGGCGATCGGCGTGCAGCTCGGCCACTCGGGCCGCAAGGGCTCCACACGCCTGATGTGGGAGGGCATGGACGAGCCGCTCCCGGCCCCCAAGGACAACTGGCCGCTGGTCGCGCCGTCCGCGCTGCGCTACCGGCCGGACAGTCAGCTGCCGCGCGAGCTGACGACGGCCGAACTGGCGGATGTCCGGGACCAGTTCGTGGTGGCGGCACGGAACGCGGCGGAGGCGGGCTTCGACCTCCTCGAACTCCACTGCGCGCACGGTTACCTGCTGTCCGGTTTCCTCTCCCCGCTGACGAACCGGCGCACGGATGCCTACGGCGGCTCGCTAAAGGCCCGGATGCGGTTCCCCCTGGAGGTCTTCGACGCGGTACGTGCGGTGTGGCCGGAGGGTCGGCCGATGACGGTGCGGATCTCCGCGACGGACTGGGCGGAGGGCGGCACCAGCGAGGAGGAGGCGGTCGCCATCGCCCGGGCCTTCGCCGCGCACGGCGCCGACGCGATCGACGTGTCCACGGGGCAGGTGGTCTCGGACGAGCGGCCCGCGTTCGGCCGCTCCTACCAGGTGCCGTACGCGGACCGGATCCGGGCGGAGGCGGGTGTCCCGGTCGTCGCGGTCGGCGCGATCTCGTCGTGGGACGACGTCAACTCCCTTGTCCTGGCGGGCCGTACGGACCTCTGCGCGTTGGCCCGCCCGCACCTGTACGACCCGCACTGGACGTTGCACGCGGCGGCGGAACAGGGCTACGCGGGTCCGGGGGCGGCCTGGCCCCCGCAGTACGGCGCGGGCAGCCGCCGCCCCCAGACGGGCCGCTTGGATGCCCCCAAGCCGCGCCTTGTCCTACCGGGGTGACGGCGCAGGCGCCACCACCATCCCCGCCGTCAGCGTCGTCCCGTCCGACGGGTCCAGAAGGAGCAGAGCCCCGGTCCGGCGCACTTCGGCGTACGCGTCCAGCGGGAGCGGTTCCGCCGTGCGGAGCGCCACCGTGCCCAGGTCGTTGGCCGTCAACTCCGCCTCGGGAGCCACCGACGTGACGACCGCTCGCACCGTGCGCGTGGCATGCCGCACCAGGACCCGCTGCCCCTCGCGCAGCGGCCGGTCCGCCACATGGCACACCGCCGCGCGCACGTCCCGCGTCGCGGTCGGCGCCCGGTCGGCCGACGGTGCGAGCAGGTCGCCGCGTGCCACGTCGAGTTCGTCCGCGAGTCGCACCGTGAGCGAGGTTCCGGCGTTCGCCTGGGCCACTTTCGTGCCCAGCACGTCGAGCGCCGCGATCGTCGACGTACGGCCCGAGGGGTGGACCGTCACGGCCGAGCCCACCCGGAGGGTCCCCGAGACCAACTGGCCCGCGTAGTAACGGGATTCGCCGTGCCGGATCACGTACTGGACCGGGAAGCGGGCCGGCGCCGAAGAGGAACCGGCGGTCGCCGGGACCGTCTCCAGGTGCTCCAGGACCGTCGGACCCCCGTACCAGTCCATCCGCGTGGACGCGTCCACCACGTTGTCGCCCGCCAGCGCCGAGATCGGGATCGCGGTCACCTCGGGGATCCCCAGGCCCTCGGCGTACGAGGCGAATTCGGCGGCGATCCGGGTGAACACGGCTTCCTCGTACCCGACCAGATCCATCTTGTTCACGGCCAGGACGACGTGCGGGACCCGCAGCAGCCGCGCGACCGCCGCGTGCCTGCGGGTCTGTTCGACGACCCCGTTCCTGGCGTCGACCAGGACGATCGTCAGCTCCGCGGTGGAGGCGCCGGTCACCATGTTCCGCGTGTACTGCACGTGCCCCGGGGTGTCCGCCAGGATGAAGCGGCGGCGCGGGGTCGCGAAGTAGCGGTACGCGACGTCGATCGTGATGCCCTGCTCGCGCTCGGCACGCAGGCCGTCCGTGAGCAGGGCCAGATCGGGCGTGCCGGTGCGGGAGATCGACTCCAGCTGGTCGGCGAGGACCGACTTCGAGTCGTGCAGGAGCCGGCCGACGAGCGTGGACTTGCCGTCGTCGACCGAACCGGCCGTGGCCAGTCGCAACGTGCCCACTTCAGTAACAACAGACACAGACATCTCTAGAAGTACCCTTCGCGCTTGCGGTCTTCCATCGCGGCCTCGGACAGCTTGTCGTCGGCGCGGGTGGCTCCCCGTTCCGTGAGCCGGGAGGTCGCGATCTCCGCGATGACCTGATCGAGCGTCTCGGCGTCGGAGTCGACGGCCCCGGTGCACGACATGTCGCCGACCGTGCGGTAGCGGACCTGCCGCTTCTCGACGCGCTCGCCGTCCTTCGGGCCGCCCCAGTCGCCGGCCGTCAGCCACATGCCGCCCCGGTCGAACACCTCACGGTGGTGCGCGAAGTAGATCTCGGGCAGCTCGATGTTCTCGCGGGCGATGTACTGCCACACGTCCAGTTCGGTCCAGTTCGACAGCGGGAACACGCGGACGTGCTCGCCCGGCGCGTGCCGGCCGTTGTAGAGCTGCCACAGCTCCGGGCGCTGGCGGCGCGGGTCCCACTGGGAGAACTCGTCCCGCAGGGAGAACACCCGCTCCTTCGCGCGGGCCTTCTCCTCGTCCCGGCGTCCGCCGCCGAACACGGCGTCGAAGCGCTCGTCCCGGACGGTCTCCGTCAGCGGCACGGTCTGGAGCGGGTTGCGGGTCCCGTCGGGGCGTTCGCGGAGCACACCACGGTCGATGTAGTCCTGTACGGACGCCACATGGAGTGTCAGTCCATGTGTGTCGACCACACGATCCCGGTAGGCGATGACCTCGGGGAAGTTGTGCCCCGTGTCGACATGGAGGAGCGGGAACGGCACCGGCGCGGGCGCGAACGCCTTCAGTGCCAGATGCAGCATGAGGATGGAGTCCTTGCCGCCGGAGAAGAGGATCACCGGCCGCTCGAACTCGCCCGCCACCTCGCGGAAGATGTGCACGGCCTCGGACTCCAGCGCGTCCAAGTGGCTCAGTGCGTACGACGTGTCGCTCACACCAGCCCCCTCGCCGCCAGGACCGCCCGCACCGAGGCCGCCGACTCCTGCGGCGTCCGGTGCTGCGTCCGAAGTGCCAGGTCCGGGTCCACCGGCGGCTCGTACGGGTCGTCGACCCCGGTCAGCCCCTTCAGCTGCCCCGCCGCCTGACGCGCGTACAGGCCCTTCACATCGCGCTCGCTGCACACCTCGACGGGTGTCGCGACATGCACCTCGACGTACGGGGTGGCGCTGGCGGCGTGCCGCTTGCGGACGGCCTCGCGGCTGTCCGCGTACGGAGCGATGACGGGCACGACGGCGAACACCCCGTTGCGGGCCAGGACTTCGGCGACCAGACCGATGCGCTGGACGTTCGTGTCGCGGTCCGCGCGGCTGAAGCCGAGGCCCGCCGAGAGGAAGCGGCGGACCTCGTCGCCGTCGAGCACTTCGACGCGCCGGCCCTCGGCGCGCAGCTGTCCGGCGAGGGCGCGCGCCACCGTCGTCTTTCCTGAACTGGGCAGCCCGGTGAGCCAGATCGTGGCTCCCTGTGGGCGGTCCGTCGTGGCCGTGGTCATACGTGCAGTCCTTCCGCGGAGCCGCCGGCGGCCCGCAGGCCGTCGCGGTCGCAGGGGTCGGTTTCGGTCAGTTCGGTGAAGAGGGCCTCCCACCGCGGGTGCACCGCGTCGGGCCCGTAGGCCGCCGCCGTGAGCAGGGCGGCCCCGCCCATCCGCGTACGCAGCTCGCTGTCGCCCATGAGGCGGGCGAGGGCGTCGGCGAGGGCGTCGGGGTCCTGCTCCGGCACGAGCAGTCCGTCCACGCCGTGCGTGAGGACGTCGGCGGGGCCGGTGGGGCAGTCGAAGGAGACCACCGGGAGGGCGTGCGCCATCGCCTCGATCATCACCATCGGCAGTCCCTCGAAGCGGGAACTCAGCACATACAGCGAGGACTTGGCGAGTTCGTCGTCGAGCCGGTCGGTGTGGCCCATCAGCAGGACGTGGTTGTAGAGGTGGTGCTGCTCGATCAGGGCACGCAGCTGCGTCTTCCTCTCGCCGCTGCCGTAGATGCGCAGCTGCCAGTCGGGAAACTCCCGGACGAGTTTGGCCCACGCGGGGATCAGCAGGTCGAAGCCCTTCTGCGGGAAGAGCCGGCCGGCCGCGACCACGATCCTGGAGCCGGGGTTCGCCGGTACCTGGTCGAGCGAGTGCACGGCGTTCGGGATCCGCACGACGCGGGTGCCGGGCAGCAGCCGTGCGTACTCGCTCCGGTCGCGCTCCGTCAGTACGGCGACGGCCGCGAAGCACCCGTACGTCTCGACGATGCGCCGCTGCACGTCGGGGCGGTGCGTGCCGTGGTTCATGTGCTCCTGTGCCACCCGCACCACGCCGCCCGTGGCGTGCGTGGCGGCGAGGAAGTTCAGCGCGGGCCGCGTCGTGACGAGTACACCGTCGGTGAGCGAGCGAAGGTAGGCGCCGAGGGCGAGCTCCAGGCGCCGGTCGAAGTACCGGTGGCCGAACTCGCCGCGCGGGACCTCGCGGGCGGGCGACGCGGCCAGCCTGTCGCGCCGACGCGCACGCCACCAGCCGCCGAGCCCCGGTTCCGTGGCCGCGGGCGCGGCACCCTCGCGCAGATCGACGACCGTCGTCACCGGCACCCGCTCGTCCAGCGGGAACTGCAGGGACTCGCGCCGCCGCACGGCGCTGACGATCTCGACGTTCCAGCCCGCCGCGGCAAGGGAGTTGGCCTGGTTGAAGACGGTGCGGATGGTGCCGCCGCGTCCGTAGGCGTGCAGCAGCAGGTATCGGATCGGGGTGGTCCTCATGCGCGGCACTCCAGCGACAGGTTGTCCTCGACGGTGAAGTACGGCCGTACGCCGAACCCCGCCCCCGGCACCGGCTGTCGCGGATAGACGTAGATCGCCTTCTTGCCGCGGATGTCGTCGAGCCGGCGCCCGACGCGCAGCTTCGCGGCGCCGTCCGTCAGATGCAGATCCCACTGGTCGGTGCCGCCGAACCCGTCGCCGTACGCGGCGAGATCGGCCACGTCCCATGCGCAGCTGAACCGGTCGACGTCCCACTCGACGTCGTACGACAGCACCTGGCCCGTGCCCGACCGCCGCGTCACCGTCAGCCGCCACGCGTCGGCGGCCCTCGCGTCCACCCCGACCAGCCGCCCGACCACGCCGATCCGCCCGTCTCGCGGCCACACTTCCTCGACCTCGGCCCGGGGCTTCACTTCAGGTACCCCCAGGCCTTGGAGATGGGCCGCAGCACCTCGGGGATCTCGTCGTCCTCGGGCAGCTCGCGCCCCGCCTGCACGCTGCCGCTGCGGATCTTGTCCCGCCAGTCGCCGAGCCCCTTTTGGACCTGCGTCTCGTCGCGGGCCCCGTACTCCAGCATGGAGGGTTCGAAGTCGACCCCGAGGAAGGTGCACAGGGTGCGCAGCTTCCCCTCCGGGTCGGCCGTGATCTCCTCATAGCGCAGGGTGTGCCCGCCGGTGATGCCCTTGCGGGCGTTGTCGACGGCCTTCATGTAGCGCAGCGCGTCCGTGCAGGCCTCGTCGTACGTGCGCTTGTCGGGGTCGCTCTCGTGCCAGGACCGGGCGATGGACACGGGGTGGCGCAGCAGGAACACGAAGCGGGCATCCGGCCAGCAGTCGCGGATCCGCTGGTAGGCGAAGGCGTTGCTGGGCGTCTTCTCGACGATGAAGTCCTTGCCGGACCTGGTGAGTTCACGGTGCAGCACGCGATCCCACAGCAGGTGCTCCAGGTCGCCGCGGCTCAGGTCGAGGGCGTCCATGGCGCGCCGCGACAGCTTGCTGCCGTAGCCGACCTCCAGGCGCCGGATGTGCAGTTCGTGCGGGGCGTGCAGCCGCGGGTGCGCGTCGAGCAGCATCCGCAGCAGGGTCGAGCCCGAGCGCACCGGCGACATGATGAACACCGGCCGGCCGAGCAGCCGGTCCGTCCCCGGGTCGTCGGTACATCGATACTCCGCGGCGGCCTGCCGTGCCGGTGCCGCCTTCTTGACGGGCGTGGGCCCCTTGGGCGCACGGCGCACCTGGAGGCCGGTGGTGGCGGTCAGCGCCCGGTTCATGTTGCGCATCAGACTCATGCGAACCGACGCTAAGAGGGCATTCTGAGAGAAGCCGTGGAGGAAGCTGAGGGTTCGCTTAGGGCGCCGCAGTCAGGGGGCCGGGGTCAGGGCGCCGGAGTGCGGGCGAACTCCGCGCCCGCGGTCCGCAGCCGTGCGTCGAGGGCGCGGAAGACCTCCGCCGCCCGCACCCCCGGCCACCCCTCCGGCAGGAGCCCCGGCGGCAGGCCAGGATCCGCGTACGGCAAATGGCGCCAGGAATCGAGGGCGCGGAGGTAGTCCCGGTATGCCTCCCGCGGCGGCGTGTCCTCGCGGGACTCCCATGACCGCAGCACCGGCTCATGCTCATCCAGGAACGCCTCGTGCAGCTTCGCGAGCGCCGCCAGATCCCACCACCGTCCCACCGCATCCGCCGTCGCCGCGAACCCCAGGTGTTCCCCGCGGAACAGCTCCACGTACCCGGACAGCCCGATCCGCTCCAGCGTGTGCCGCGTCTCCTCGTAGACGGCGAGGGGCGCCAGCCACACACCTGGCGCTGCCGTGCCGAACCCGAGCCCGCTGAGCGTGGAACGCAGCACGTGCCGCTTGGCCCGCTCCGACTCCGGCACGGAGAACACCGCGAGCACCCACCCGTCCCCGGCCGCCCCGCCCCCGTAGATGCGGTGGTCACCGTCGTCGAGAAGCTGACGCGCGTCGTCGGAGAGCGCGTACCCGGCCGCCCCGGCCCCCGTACGCGCCGGAACCAGCAGCCCGCGCCGCTTGAGCCGGGACACCGCCGACCGCACGGACGGCGCGTCGACGCCGACCGCACCGAGCAGCCGGATCAGCTCGGCGACCGGCAACGGCCCCGGCAACTCGCGGCCGTAGGCGCCGTACAGGGTGACGATCAGGGAGCGGGGCGTATGCGTGGGCTGCTCGGGCACGCGATCACTCTACGGTTCCGGGTTCACGGAGCCGGAACCGCTGGAGCTTCCCCGTGGCCGTGCGCGGCAACGCGTCCAGGAACTCGATCGCGCGCGGACACTTGTAGGGGACCAGTTCCGCCTTCACGAACTCGCGCAGACCGTCCACGTCCTGCCGCGCCCCCGCCCGCAGCACCACATACGCGACGGCGACCTGCCCCCGCTCCTCGTCGGGCCGCCCGACCACGGCCGCCTCCGCCACGTCCGGGTGGCGCAGCAGCGCGTCCTCCACCTCGGGGCCCGCGATGTTGTACCCGGCGGAAATGATCATGTCGTCGGCGCGGGCCACGTACCGGAAGTAGCCGTCGGGCTCGCGGACGTACGTGTCCCCGGTGACGTTCCAGCCGTGCCGTACGTACACGGTCTGCCGCTCGTCCGCGAGGTAGCGGCAGCCGACGGGCCCGCGCACCGCGAGCAACCCCGGTTCCCCGTCCGGGAGTTCGTGGCCGTCGGGGTCGACGATCCGGGCCTGCCAGCCGGGCACGGGGACGCCCGTCGTCCCCGGCCGGATCGCGTCGTCCGCCGCCGAGATGAAGATGTGGAGCAGTTCCGTCGCGCCGATGCCGTTGATGATGCGCAGGCCCGTCGCCTCCTGCCACGCCTGCCAGGTCGCGGCCGGCAGATTCTCGCCCGCCGACACACAGCGGCGCAGCGACGAGACGTCGTGCGCGGCCAGCTCGGGCAGCATCGCCCGGTACGCGGTCGGCGCGGTGAACACGACCGACACCCGGTGCTCGGCGATCGCGGGCAGCAGCTTCTGCGGGCCCGCCTGTTCGAGCAGCAGCGCCGAGGCGCCCGCCCGCAGCGGGAAGAGCACGAGCCCGCCGAGCCCGAAGGTGAAGCCGAGCGGCGGGCTGCCCGCGAACACGTCGTCCGGGGTCGGCCTCAGGACGTGCCCGGAGAACGTGTCCGCGACCGCGAGCACGTCCCGGTGGAAGTGCATGCACCCCTTGGGCCGCCCGGTGGTCCCCGAGGTGAAGGCGATCAGCGCGACGTCGTCGGCAGAGGTCGGCACGGCCTCGTACACCGCCGGTTTCGGGGCCGCGCGGTGCAGCAGGTCGTCGGGCCCGTCCCCGCCGAACGTGGTGATGCGCAGGCCCGGCACCTCGGCCTTCGCGAGGTCGTCGACCGAGCGGATGTCGCACAGCGCGTGCCCCACCTGCGCGATCCCGCACACCGTCGCCAGCTCGCTCGCCCGCTGTTGCGCGAGCACGGTCACGGCGACGGCCCCCGCCTTCATCACGGCGAGCCAGCAGGCCGCGAGATGTCGGGTGGTGGGGCCGCGCAGCAGCACCCGGTTGCCGGGCACGACGCCCAGGTCGTCGGTGAGCACGTGCGCGATCCGGTCGACCGTCGCCTTCAACTCCCCGTACGACCAGGGTGTTTGACCGGGGGAGTGGAGGGCCGGGCGGTCCGCGCCGTGCCGTTCCACGGTGGCGTCGAGGAGTTCGGCGCCGCAGTTGAGTCGCTGCGGGTAGCTCAGCTCGGGCAGTTCGAAGGTGAGGCCGGGCCACAGCTCGGCGGGCGGCAGATGGTCGCGCGCGAAGGTGTCGACGTGACCGGAAGGCAGCAGTGGGTTGTTTGGATGGTGGGTCATGGCCTGGCGCCCCCTCGTGGTGAGTGGCTCGCATGCCGTCGCCGGGTGAGGCGGCGCGCATCGAGCGTATCGTGATGGTGACGACAGTCAACGGGGCGCGATACGGTTCCTGTGTGTGGCCGGTAGGCAGCCGTGAGAGGAGCACCACGTATGGGGACATTCTCGCTCGAACCGGAACAGCTCGCGTGGTGTGGTGAGCTACGGGCCCTCGCGGCCGACCGCCTCGCCCCGCTCGCCGAGAAGGGGGAGCCGGGCCGCGTCAACCGCCCCCTCGTCGCCGAACTCGGCCAACTCGGGCTCCTTGAGCGCCTGTTCACCTCGGGCGCGCTCGACCTGTGTCTGCTGCGCGAGTCCCTGGCCCGCGTCAGCACCGAGGCCGAGACGGCGCTCGCGCTCCAGGGGCTCGGGGCGCACCCGATCCACGCGTACGGCAGCACGACGGTGCGCGAGCGGTGGATTCCGGAGGTGGCCGCGGGCCGGGCCGTGGCGGCTTTCGCGCTGAGCGAGCCGGGCGCCGGCTCGGACGCGGCGGCGCTGTCCCTGGAGGCCCGGCCCGGCGACGACGGCGACAGCTGGCGCCTCACCGGCGAGAAGTGCTGGATCTCGAACGCGCCCGAGGCCGACGTCTACACGGTCTTCGCCCGCACCACCCAGGGCGCGGGCGCACGCGGCGTGACGGCCTTCGCGGTCCCCGCCGACCGTCCGGGCCTGACCGGCGAGCACCTCGACATGATCTCCCCGCACCCCATCGGCACGCTCGCCTTCGACGGCGTTCCCGTCACCCGCGACGATCTGCTCGGCGAGGTCGACGCGGGGTTCCGCGTCGCGATGGGCACGCTGAACCTGTTCCGGCCCAGCGTCGGCGCCTTCGCCGTCGGCATGGCACAGGCCGCCCTCGACGCGGCGCTCGCGCACACCGCCGAGCGGGAGGCGTTCGGTGCCCCGCTGAAGGACCTCCAGACCGTCGCCCACCAGGTCGCCGACATGTCGGTCCGGGTCGAGTCCGCGCGCCTCATGGTCTACGCGGCGGCCGGTGCGTACGACGAGGGCGCCCCGGACGTGCCGCGCCGCGCGGCCGCCGCGAAGCTCATCGCCACGGAGACGGCCCAGCAAGTCGTCGACGCCGCCGTGCAGTTGCACGGGGCGCGGGCGCTGCGCCGCGGCCACGTCCTGGAGCACCTGTACCGCGAGGTCCGGGCGCCCCGCATCTACGAGGGGGCCTCCGAGGTCCAACGGGCCATCATCGCCCGCGAGTTGTACAAGGGGAACAAGAAGGAGACCTCGTGAGCGACAACAGTCACATCGGGAGCAACAGCGGCGACCTGCGGCGCGTCAATCCGCCCGAACTCTCCCCGCCCACCGGCTTCTCCCACGCCGTCGTCGCGACGGGCGGCCGCATGGTGATGCTCGCGGGGCAGACGTCCCTGGACGCCGACGGCAAGGTCGTGGGGGACACCCTCCCCGCCCAGTTCACCCGCGCCCTGACGAACCTGCTCACCGCGCTGCGCGCGTCCGGCGGCACCCCGGAGCACCTGGCGCGCGTCACCGTCTACGCCACGGACGTGGCCGACTACCGGGAGAACGCCCGCGAACTCGGCCGGATCTGGCGAGAGTTGGCGGGTCGTGACTACCCGGCGATGGCCGTGATCGGAGTGAGCCGGCTGTGGGACGAACAGGCCATGGTGGAACTCGACGGGATCGCCGTCCTGCCCTGAGCCGCCTGCGCGCCTAGGGCCTGTCTGCAATCTCCCGTCGTCGCCCGGAGCGGCGCAGACGGAAGATTGAAGACAGGCCCTAGGGCCCTTCTGACGGATCTTGCGCCTTGCAGCTGCACGCACCAGACCCCACTCGGGGAGCCGAACGGAGCGGCCTCCCGCATCCAGCCGATCCGTCAGAAGGGCCCTAGGCTCGACCCCATGACGCAGCAGACGGAACTCTCGGTGGACCTCTCCGTGGGCCCGATCGCGTACGAGGACTCGGGAGGCGACGGCACGACCGTCGTCCTCCTCCACGGGCTCGCCCAGGACGGCACGGTGTGGCGGCAGGTCGTCGACGAACTGGGCTCGTCCGTGCGGTGCATCGTGCCCACCCTCCCGTACGGGAGCAATCACGTGCCCGTGCGGCCCGGTGCCCGCATCACCCCGCACACCGTGGCGTTGCTGATCGGCGAGTTCGCCGACGCGCTCAAGCTGGGCGACGACACGGTGTTCGTGGAGAACGACGCGGGGCGCCTCCAGCAGCTCGCCGCGGAGCGGCCCGACCGGGTGGGGCGCATGGTCATCGCGGGCTGTGAGGCCTTCGACAACTATCCGCCGGGCCCGGCGGGCAAGCTCCTGGAGGTCATGTCCCGGGTCCCCGGCGGCATCACGATGCTCGTGCGCACGCTGTCCGTGCGGCCCCTGCGGCGGATGCCAGGGACGGGGTACGCGGTGATGTCGCAGCGGCCAGTGCCGCACGAGCTGATCGACCACTGGATCGAGCCGCTGCGCAAGGATCCGGCGGCGCGGAAGCTGCTGCTGCACTATCTCCGGTCCGGGGTGAAGACGGAGATGATGGAGGCGGCGGACGCGTTGCGGG
Organism: Streptomyces sp. NPDC051684; assembly: GCF_044453445.1. NCBI lineage: Bacteria > Bacillati > Actinomycetota > Actinomycetes > Kitasatosporales > Streptomycetaceae > Streptomyces > Streptomyces sp. NPDC051684. Next base: position 159,535 of record NZ_JBITCS010000006.1, read on the forward strand.
AGTACGACCGGCCCGCGCTGGTGGTCTGGGGCAAGCAGGACCGGATGATGCCGTTGGCGCATGGCCGTCGGCTGGCGGAACTGTTGCCGCGAGGTCGCCTGGTGGAACTGGACGATTGCGGCACGCTGATTCCGTTGGATCAGCCACGTGCCTTGGCGGCGGCGATCCGTGAGTTCGTCGCGGCCACATAGGGCTGAGGTCGCGGGGCTCCGCCCCGGGCCCCGCTGCTCAATCGCCGCAGGGGCTCCATCGATCCGTCTCGTCGTCCGGATGTGATCCACCAGTGCGGCGGGGCGGACAGGATCAGTTCGTCGTGGCCGTCGGTGTTGAAGTCCGCGGCGGAGTACGGGAGGGCGTGGGCGGGGCCCTGGGGGTCGAGTTCCACGACCTCGTCGGTCCCGTTCAGCAGCGCCACGCCGTGGTCCGTCGGGACGAGGACGCCGTCCCGTCCGTCGCCGTCGGGGTCGCCCGCCGCGTACACCAGCGTGGTCTGGAAGCCCTGCCGGTGCCGGCTCGACGTCGGCAGCTCCCGGCGGACCGGGGCGCCGCCGTCGCCCGGGTACATCGTCAGCGCCCCGGCGACCTCGGGAACCTCCGCCCCGGATCCCGGTTCGTCGTTGCGGCTGCCGTCGTCACCGACGACCACATCGCGCCGCCCGTCCCCGTCGAAGTCGCCGCGCACCACCGTGTGGAACCTGAGCACGGAGGCGGCGGGCGGCAGCCGCAGCTTCGTCGGCCCGCGGCCGGCCGAGCCGGGTCCGCGCGCCGCACCCCAGATCACGTACGAGACGGTGGGCCGGGCACTGAGCATCCCGTCGCTCACGGTCTCCTCGCCGATGACCGGGACGGTGAGATCGGGGAACCCGTCCCCGTCGAGGTTCGCGACGGCCACCTGCCGCGCGTCGACGGCCTCGGGGCGGTCGGTGCCGGTGGGGGACTGCGCGGCGGGCAGCCCCAGATCGCCGCGCCCCCACACCGTCCGGGTCGCCGGATCGAGCCCGCGCGCCGACCCGTACACCACGAGGACGCGTTCGTCCGAGGGCTCGCTCCGAGACTCCCCGGCCCGTGTCTCCACCGGGAGCAGCAGGTCCCGGTGACCGTCGCCGTTGATGTCGTCCGGGTCCGCGGAACCCTTTCCCGCGACGGGGGAGCGGCTCGCGGACGGCGTCCCGGAGGGCTCCGAACCGCCGCCCGGCGAGGGGGACTTGGCGTCGGGCCCGGCCGTCCCACCGCCGCACCCGGTGAGCAGGACGAGCGAGGCACACACGGCGACGGCGGCGGACAAAGGACGCTTCATGCGCTCACTGTCACACTCGCCCACCAGTAGGCGGGCGAGTGTGCGAAGCGGGCGGTCAGATGTCCCGGAACTCATACACAATGCTTCTGACCTGTATGAATGTTCCCTCTCGAAGATCATCTTGCACGGTTGTTGCACAAGCCGAGCGGAGCAGGAGTCACACGGCCCTGGTGTAGGCGCTCCGGACCGCGATGCGGACCTTGGAACCGGCTCCCACGACCCGGTGCACGTATTTACGCAGGGTGAACGCGGGATCGGCGTGTCCGAGGCGGTCCGCGAGCGTGTACACGTCTACCCCGCCGTTGATCATCATCGACGCGTACAGGTGTCGGAGCGCGTGCATCATCACGTCGCGGGACTTCTCCCAGCGTCGTCCCTTCGCGTCGGGCTCAAGGGGCTTGATGAGGCCGGCCGACGCCAGGGCGGGCTTCCAGCGGTAGGAGTTGAACCAATTCGACTGAATGGCGGTCTTCCCCCGGGTGTAGAAGATCAGCCGCACCGTGACCGGGTCGCCGCCTTTGCTGCCCCACGGTCGGGTCACCTCGACCGGCGGGTACTTCTCCATGTGCTCGCGCAGGGGGATGGCCACGTCGTCGGTCAGCTCGACCCACCGGTCCTTCGGATCCTCGTCGCTTCCACCCTTGGGGAGGGCGTATGCCAGGAACGAGCCGTCGTGGACCACTTGCCGTTGCACGTGCACCATCGGGCCGTCGGGGTGCGCCCAGTCGATGTCATCTGGAGACAGGCCGAATATCTCTCCTTGACGAAGACCCAGGCCGCGACCGCAGTCGACGAGTGCCTTGTAACGGTCCGGCAATTCGGCGCGGATCTTCTCGGTGTCATCCCAGGCGAGGGTCAGATCTGCCCGGCCGCCACCTCCTCGCTTCGGCTTGGCGTCCTGCACAGAGCCTCAGTGGTGCACGCGCAGTTCGCGCTCGAGGACGCGGCAGAGGTACACAAGGCGATCGAGACGCGGAACAACCTGGGGAAGGTAGTGCTGAGACCGTGACCGCCGCTACAGGCCGAGAATCCGCCGTGTCTCGTCGTTGTGATTTCGAGCGCACCTGTCCGATCGGTCGGTCCACAGCGGGAGTCAGCCGGACGTGCAACCTGGCGGCATGCCGGCTGCGCGAGTTCTCAGGAAGCGGCGTTCGGCCAGACTGGGCGTTCCACGGGCGGCACACGCGTAATACTTCCCGGCTCCCGTGAGGTCGCCGGCCATTTCCAGTAGGTGCGCGCGCACAGCGTGCAGCCGGTGGTGCTCGGTGAGCCGGTCGTCCTTGGCCAGTTGGTCCAGCAGGCGCAGGCCGGCTTGTGGGCCGTCGATCATCGCGACCGCCACCGCCCGGTTCAGGGTGGCCATCGGATTCGGGGAGAGCCGCTCCAGGATCTTGTACAGGGTGTTGATCTGACGCCAGTCGGTTTCGCTGGTGCTCGGGGCCTCGTTGTGCAGCGCGGCGATGGCGGCCTGCAACTGGTAGGGGCCCAGTGCCGAGCGGGTCATGGCGTCGGTGACCAGTGCGGTGCCCTCGGCGATGCGACCGTGGTCCCAGCGGGAGCGGTCCTGTTCGGCCAGCGGGATCAGTTCGCCGTCCGGGCCGGTGCGGGCGTCCCGGCGGGCGTCGGTGAGCAGCATCAGGGCCAGCAGGCCGGATATCGCGCCGTCGTCCGGCAGCAGTCGGTGCAGGATGCGGGTCAGTCTGATCGCCTCGGCCGCCAGGTCGTCGCGCCGTAGCCGGTCGCCGGAGCTGGCCGTGTAGCCCTCGTTGAAGATCACGTACAGCACGTGCAGGACAACGCGCAGCCGGGCGGCGCGATCCTGTCCGACCGGCAGGGTGAACTCGCTGCCGGCGGCTTTGATCCGTTGCTTGGCGCGGCTGATCCGCGCCGCCATGGTCGGCTCCGGTACGAAGTAGGCGCGGGCGATCTCGGCAGTGGTCAGGCCGCCGACGGCTCGCAGCGTCAGCGCGACCTGCGAGGCCGGCGTGAGCGCCGGGTGGCAGCACAGGAACAGAAGGGTCAGCGTGTCGTCCCGGTTGCCCGGTGTGTCGTCGCCGGGTTCGGGGCATGTCTGTTCCGGCTCCAGGGCGGCCACTGTTTCCTCGCGGCGGCGCCGGGCCTGTTCGCTGCGGACCTGGTCGACCAGGCGGCGGGCGGCAACGGTGGTCAGCCAGCCGTGCGGGTGGTCCGGGATGCCGTCGGCCGGCCAGCGTGTCGCCGCGTCGGCGAGCGCCTCCTGCACGGCGTCCTCGATCAGGTCGAACCGCCCGTAGCGGCGCACCAGCGCGCCGAGGGCCTGAGGTGCGAGCGCGCGCAGGAGGCCCTCGACGGTGGTGCGGTCGGCGCTCACGCGGTCGGGCCGCCCGAGAAGATCACCTGGCGGACTTCGATGCCCAGCCCGTTGACCCTGGCGTCCGGGATCAACGCGGCCAGTTCGAGTGCACGGTCCCGGCTCGCGACGTCGACCAGGTAGTACCCGCCGAGGAACTCCTTGGCCTCGATGTACGGGCCGTCGGTGACGACCGGGACATCGTCGCGGACGCGCACCACCGCGCTCTGGGAGGGGTCGGCCAACGCCTCGGTGCTGACCATCTCGCCGGACTCGCGGATGGTCTGCATGAAGGCGCCGTGCCCTTCCATGATCTCCCGGCGCTCGTCGTCGCTCAGCCCCTCCATGATGGCGGCATCGACATGCATGATCAGCAGAAACTTCATGTTCACACTCCCCACGGCGGCGGTGCCCGACGGGCCCTCTCACCGGATGGTCGTCGCGGAGTGGCCGTTCTTGACATGCCGGCCACGGATTCGGCAGATCAGATAATTCCTGCCGCCGGGAGTCAAGATCCGTCGATCGGCTCCGACCTCACGATGACGCTCGACCCCATTGTCGCCGTCTTGGGAGGAACACGTGCAACAGCTACTGAGAGTCCACAACTTCAACGTCTCCATCGACGGGATCAGTGCCGGCGAGGACCAGACCCTGGAAAGGCCGTTCGGTCATGTGGCGCCGGAGCGACTGTTCGCATGGGCCGGGGCCACGGCGAGCTGGCCCATGCGCACCGACCCCGGCGGCAGCCGCGGTCTGGACGACTACCTGACACGGGACTACGCCCGCAACATCGGTGCCGAGATCATGGGCCGCAACAAGTTCGGCCCCCAGCGCGGCCCGTGGCACAGCCACGAGTGGCGCGGCTGGTGGGGAGAAGAACCGCCTTTCCGCACCCCCGTGTTCGTCATGACGCACCACCGGCGCCCTGCCTTCACCCTCGGCGACACCACCTTCCACTTCGTCGACGATGACCCGGCCGCCGTTCTTGAGCGGGCCCGAGCCGCCGCGAAGGGCAAGGACGTCCGTCTCGGTGGCGGGGCCACCACGATCCGCCAGTTCCTCGACGCCGACCTCGTCGACACCCTCCATGTGGCGGTATCTCCGGTGAAGCTCGAAACCGGCGTACGCCTGTGGGACTCCCCGCAGGAACTGGTCGACCGGTTCCACCTCGACGTCGTTCCCAGCCCCAGCGGGGTCACCCACCACCTCTTCTGGCGCAAGTAATCCGCCCCGGCCCCAGCCCCGGCAGGCTGTTGTGGCCCGCCCCACCGTGCCCCGCGATGGATCAGGCAGTGACGACCGCTCAAGTCTCAGTGGCAGTTGATCTAACCCGCCGTGCGCGCTCTCACATGGAACAGCACACTCGTGCGTGACAACGGCGCCTTCACGATGCTCAGGAGCCGGGCCCCGCCACGGCCCGCGAGTAACAACCCAGCCATCTCCATCAGATGCTGCAGCAGCGGACTGCGCCGCTGGTAGCGCACCGTCAGTCCCTCGATTTGCTCGGCGAACGTCCGCCGCCCGCAGTCCGAGCTGTCGCAGAACAACCGCCGCACCGACAGGCCGATCAGCACCGGGCGACCGCCGACAGCGACATCAGCCAGCGTGCGGGCATACCGGCTGTGCACCCGTGCCGACACGCGGCCGCAATCCGGACACGCCACCATCAACTCGCGGGTCCGGGCCGCGATACGGACCACACCACCCACCGACCACACCCGTTCCACCCGCACCCCATTCAGGTGCGGTGACACCACTCGCACGAGGTCATCACACTCACCGAGGATCCCGCTACCCGTGACGGAACGTCACCGGCGCACGGTGGCACAGCCCCACTTCACGGAAATCTTGCCAGGGCCGTGATCGTGCACCACCTCGTACGGATGAGAGCGCACCATACGGGTACTCGGACATATCTGACGCACCGTCAACCATTCAAGATCATCTTGCACGTGCGTTGCACAAGGCGCTGAAGAACAACAGTGATCAATGGAGGGTTGTGAAGGTGAGTACTCGCAGGTCAGCTGGCATGTTGAGGTGTCGTGCCCCTTGCCTCCAAGGGGCACGACATTGCGCCGGATCAGATGTCCCGGAACGTCTCGATCTGCGCGCCGACGGAGTTGAGCCGCTCCGCCAGGTCCTCGTAGCCGCGGTTGATCACGTAGACGTTGCGCAGCACCGACGTGCCCTCGGCCGCCATCATCGCGAGCAGCACGACCACGGCGGGGCGCAGGGCCGGCGGGCACATCATCTCGGCGTGCCGCCAGCGGGTCGGGCCCTCGACGAGCACGCGGTGCGGGTCGAGGAGCTGGAGGCGCCCGCCCAGCCGGTTCAGGTCGGTGAGGTAGATCGCCCGGTTGTCGTAGACCCAGTCGTGGATCAGGGTCTTGCCCTGGGCCGACGCCGCGATGGCCGCGAAGAACGGCACGTTGTCGATGTTCAGGCCCGGGAACGGCATCGGGTGGATCTTGTCGATGGGCGCTTCGAGCTTCGACGGGCGGACCGTGAGGTCGATCAGCCGCGTGCGTCCGTTGTCGGCCGGGTACTCCGCCGAGCGGTCGTGGTCGAGCCCCATCTCCTCCAGGACCGCCAGCTCGATCTCCAGGAACTCGACCGGCACGCGCTTGACCGTCAGCTCGGACTGCGTGACGACGGCCGCGGTCAGCAGGCTCATCGCCTCGACCGGGTCCTCGGACGGCGAGTAGTCCACGTCGACGTCGATGTGCGGTACACCGTGCACCGTGAGCGTGGTCGTGCCGACGCCCTCGACCCGGACGCCGAGCGCCTCCAGGAAGAAGCACAGGTCCTGGACCATGTAGTTGGAGGAGGCGTTGCGGATGATCGTGGTGCCGGGGGCGCGGGCGGCCGCGAGCAGCGCGTTCTCCGTCACGGTGTCGCCGCGCTCGGTCAGCACGATGGGGCGGTCCGGCGCGATGTCCGGCTGCACCTCCGCGTGGTACAGGCCCTCGGTCGCCGTGATGTCGAGGCCGAAGCGGCGCAGCGCGATCATGTGCGGCTCGATGGTGCGGGTGCCGAGGTCGCAGCCGCCCGCGTAGGGCAGCTTGAAGTGGTCCATGCGGTGCAGCAGCGGGCCGAGGAACATGATGATCGACCGGGTGCGGCGCGCCGCGTCCGCGTCGATGGCGTTCATGTCGAGCTCGGCGGGCGGCACGATCTCCAGATCCGCGCCGTCGTTGATCCAGCGGGCGCGTACGCCGATCGAGCCGAGTACCTCCAGAAGGCGGTAGACCTCTTCGATGCGGGCGACGCGGCGGAGCACGGTGCGGCCCTTGTTGAGCAGCGAGGCGCACAGCAGGGCCACACACGCGTTCTTGCTGGTCTTCACTTCGATGGAACCCGACAGCCGGCGTCCGCCGACCACGCGCAGATGCATCGGTCCTGCGTACCCGAGCGAGACGATTTCACTGTCGAGGGCTTCGCCAATTCGAGCGATCATCTCAAGGCTGATGTTTTGGTTGCCGCGCTCGATGCGGTTGACCGCGCTCTGGCTGGTGCCGAGCGCCTCCGCAAGCTGCGACTGCGTCCAGCCCCGGTGCTGCCGGGCGTCGCGGATGAGCTTGCCGATGCGTTCGAGGTAGTCGTCTGCCATGGCGGCAGGTTATCTCAGATATGAGATGCCGCATGTCGAGGGGCCCGTCGGAGTGACGGGCCCCGTGGGGGTGTCAGCGGCGCTTGGCCGTGCGCGTGCGGCGCCAGCCGAAGGGGCCCGGCGGGTCCATCGAGGTCGTGCGGCGGCCGGTGCTGCTGTGGGTGCGGCGCGGCCCGTGCCGGCCGCCCGTCGTGACGGACCAGGATCGGCGATTGATGTTGAGCCGGACCCCGGGCAGGATGCGGAAGCTCTTGCGGAATGTCATCGGCATGCGCTCCGCGTACCCGCGACCGCCGCGATCAGGCCCGCGCCGGCGGCAGCGCTGGTGCATCCCGGCCCCCCCGTACGACGATGAGGGGACCGGCGCGTGGCACCACATGGCGCAGGGTGGGTACGCGCCCAGCAGTGAGCTCGGCGACACCGCTTGATGTCGCCGACGGACGATGTATTAGAGTTATCTCGACATCGAGATATCTGCCGAGGCGTGCCGCGGCCGCACGGCATCGACGGTCGGCAGGTAAGGGCTACCTAACTTAGCCTTACCTTAGCTGATCGTCGAGCCGACGTGACGGCAGGATGCGGTGGAACGCGCACATATATGAAGGAGACTGTCGTGTCGGCGAACAGCTTCGACGCCCGCAGCACGCTGCGCGTGGGCGACGAGTCGTACGAGATCTTCAGGCTGGACAAGGTCGAGGGCTCGGCCCGCCTTCCCTACAGCCTCAAGGTCCTTCTGGAGAACCTGCTCCGTACCGAGGACGGCGCGAACATCACCGCCGACCACATCCGCGCGCTCGGCGGCTGGGACTCCCAGGCGCAGCCCGCGCAGGAGATCCAGTTCACGCCGGCCCGCGTGATCATGCAGGACTTCACCGGTGTCCCGTGTGTCGTGGACCTCGCGACCATGCGTGAGGCCGTGAAGGCCCTCGGCGGCGACCCGGCGAAGATCAACCCGCTGTCCCCGGCCGAGATGGTCATCGACCACTCCGTCATCGCCGACAAGTTCGGCACCTCGGACGCGTTCAAGCAGAACGTGGACCTGGAGTACGGCCGCAACAAGGAGCGCTACCAGTTCCTGCGCTGGGGCCAGACCGCGTTCGACGACTTCAAGGTCGTCCCCCCGGGCACCGGCATCGTGCACCAGGTCAACATCGAGAAGCTGGCCCGTACGGTCATGGTCCGCAACGGCCAGGCCTACCCCGACACCCTGGTCGGCACGGACTCGCACACCACGATGGTCAACGGCCTGGGCGTCCTGGGCTGGGGCGTCGGCGGCATCGAGGCCGAGGCCGCGATGCTCGGCCAGCCGGTCTCCATGCTGATCCCGCGCGTCGTCGGCTTCAAGCTGACCGGCGAGCTGCCGGCCGGCACGACCGCCACGGACCTCGTGCTCACGATCACCGAGATGCTGCGCAAGCACGGCGTCGTCGGCAAGTTCGTCGAGTTCTACGGCGAGGGTGTCGCCGCCACGTCGCTCGCGAACCGCGCCACCATCGGCAACATGTCGCCGGAGTTCGGCTCCACCGCCGCGATCTTCCCGATCGACGACGAGACGCTGAACTACCTGCGTCTGACCGGCCGTGACGCCCAGCAGGTCGCGCTCGTCGAGGCGTACGCCAAGGAGCAGGGCCTCTGGCTCGACCCGGCCGCCGAGCCCGACTTCTCCGAGAAGCTGGAGCTCGACCTCTCCACGGTCGTCCCGTCGATCGCCGGTCCGAAGCGCCCGCAGGACCGCATCGTCCTGGCGAACGCCGCCGAGCAGTTCAAGACGGACGTGCGCAACTACGTGGCGGACGACGAGGAGGCGGGCAAGGAGTCCTTCCCCGCGTCCGACGCCCCGGCCGCCACGAACGGCGTCCCGTCGAACCCGGTCACCGTGACCGCCCCCGACGGCTCGACGTACGAGATCGACCACGGCGCCGTCACCGTCGCCGCGATCACGTCCTGCACCAACACCTCGAACCCCTACGTGATGGTGGCCGCGGCCCTCGTCGCGAAGAAGGCCGTCGAGAAGGGCCTGACCCGCAAGCCGTGGGTCAAGACCACCCTCGCGCCGGGCTCGAAGGTCGTCACCGACTACTTCGACAAGTCGGGTCTCACCCCGTACCTCGACAAGGTCGGCTTCAACCTCGTCGGCTACGGCTGCACCACCTGCATCGGCAACTCGGGCCCGCTGCCCGACGAGGTCTCGAAGGCCGTCAACGACCACGACCTCGCGGTCACGTCGGTCCTCTCCGGCAACCGGAACTTCGAGGGCCGCATCAACCCCGACGTCAAGATGAACTACCTGGCGTCCCCGCCGCTGGTCGTCGCGTACGCCATCGCCGGTTCGATGAAGGTCAACATCACCAAGGACGCCCTCGGCGTCGACCAGGACGGCAAGCCCGTCTACCTGGCCGACATCTGGCCGTCGGAGTCCGAGGTCAACGACGTCGTCGCCAACTCCATCGGCGAGGACATGTTCTCGAAGTCCTACGAGGACGTCTTCGCGGGTGACGCCCAGTGGCAGGCCCTCTCGGTCCCCACCGGCAACACCTTCGAGTGGGACGACGAGTCGACCTACGTCCGCAAGCCCCCGTACTTCGAGGGCATGGGCATGGAGCCGGCCCCGGTCGAGGACATCTCCGGCGCCCGCGTGCTCGCCAAGCTGGGCGACTCGGTCACCACCGACCACATCTCCCCGGCCGGTGCGATCAAGGCCGACACCCCGGCCGGCAAGTACCTGTCGGAGCACGGCGTCGAGCGTCGTGACTTCAACTCGTACGGCTCGCGTCGCGGCAACCACGAGATCATGATCCGTGGCACGTTCGCCAACATCCGCCTGCGCAACCAGATCGCGCCGGGCACCGAGGGCGGCTACACCCGCGACTTCACCCAGGCCGACGCGCCGGTGTCGTTCATCTACGACGCCTCGCAGAACTACCAGGCGCAGGGCACGCCCCTCGTCATCCTGGGCGGCAAGGAGTACGGCTCCGGTTCGTCCCGCGACTGGGCCGCCAAGGGCACCGCGCTCCTCGGCGTCAAGGCCGTCATCACCGAGTCGTACGAGCGCATCCACCGCTCGAACCTCATCGGCATGGGCGTCCTGCCGCTCCAGTTCCCGGAGGGCCAGAACGCCGACACGCTGGGCCTGAACGGCGAGGAGACCTTCTCGATCTCCGGCGTCACCGAGCTCAACAACGGCACGACCCCGTCCACGGTGAAGGTCACGACCGACTCCGGCGTGGAGTTCGACGCGGTCGTCCGCATCGACACCCCCGGTGAGGCGGACTACTACCGCAACGGCGGCATCCTGCAGTACGTGCTGCGCAGCCTGATCAGCGAGTAGGCGATCCGGTAAGGCAGTTGGGCCGCGACCCCCGGTGGGGTCGCGGCCCTTCGCCGTTCACGCGCCGGCGAGAAACGCGGTCCACGCCTCGGGCGTGACGGTGAAGTGCGGGCCGCCGTCGGCGTTCTTGGAGTCGCGGACGTGGATGGCGGTGGGTTCCGTGGCGACCTCGACGCAGGCGCCGCCTTCGCTGCTGCTGTAGCTCGACTTGAACCAGTGAAGTGCGGTGGTCATGGCTCTCCTAGCAGGCGATCCAGCAGGCCCATGGTGGCTTTGGGCGTGAGGGCCTGGGATCGCAGCATCGCATACTTGCACGCCAGGATGGACACCTCGTCGGCGTCGGAGACCCACTGACTGCCACGCTGCGACTCTGTGTAGGCGAGATGCTGGTGCTCCGGGGTCTCAAGGAGGATGAACGGCCCCGCGTCGCCCGCGTTCTCCTGCGCGTCCAGCGGCAGCACCTGGAACGACAGGCCGGGCAGGTCCGCGCACTCGCGCAGGAACCTCAACTGCGCCGCCCGCACGAGCGGTTCGGCGATAGCCATCTTCAGCGCCGGTTCCCAGACCACGAAGCTCATCGTCGGCGGCACCTTGCGGTGCAGGATCGCCTGCCGGTCCACACGCGCCGCCGTCTTCGCCTCGACCTCGTCCTCGCTGTACGCGGGTACCCGCTGTCCCAGCAACGTACGGGCGTACTCGGCGGTCTGGAGGATGCCGGGCACGACGAGCGCGTCGTACCACGACAGCGCGATGGCCTCCCGCTCATGCTGGATGTACGACTCCGCCCACAACGGAAACTGGTCCACCTCCGGCATCGCCGCGACGGCCGTCGCCAACGCGCCCTTGGTGTCCAGGAGTTGGTCCAGGGATGCCGCCAGTTTCGGGACGAGTGGGCGGCGGGCCTGCTCGATCGCCGCGATCGTCGACTCGGCCACTATCAGCCGCTCCGCGAGCGCCGCCTGGGTGTAACCGGCGGCCTTCCGGAAGAGGGCGACGAGGTCGGCGACCAGCCTCATCGCCGAGGGATTCTTCGGCGGATGTTGCGCAGGGCTCATGACGGGCAATCTCCCCGCCCCCGTTCCTTCTTGACCCCACTCGAACCCCGACAAAAAATCTGTCGGGGTCGATTCACTGTCGCCATTCCATCACTCTCCGCAACATTCCACTCGTGAATCAGGAACCCCGCGAGCGCTTCTTCCGCCGCGAACGCCCATCCGTCCCCGCCGCCCGGGAGTTCACCCGCGCCGCGCTCACCGACTGGCGGGTGCCCCAGGCCCGCGCGTACGACATCGTGCTGTGCGTCAGCGAGCTCGCCACGAACGCCCTGCTGCACGGCGTCCCGCCCGGCCGCGGCTACTTGCTGTGTCTGCTGCCGGATGAGGACACGCTCCGTGTCGAGGTGCACGACAGCGGCAACGGCGTGCCGCGTGTGGTGCGGCCGGACGAGGGCGGCCGCGGGCTGATCCTCGTGGCGGCGCTCGCGGACGCGTGGGGTGTGGGGGAGCGGGACCCCGGCAAGGTGGTGTGGTGCGAGTTCGGGCAGCTGTCGGCCGGGGCGCGTACACGTATGGTGGAGGACACGTGGGCGACGGGGGTGAGCGGTGGAACTGGGCGCAATGGGGCTGAAGCTCGCGTCCTCGGTGGCGGTGCCGTTGCTGAAGCGGTTCGTGCTGCCGCCCCAGAAGGTGGCGGGCGCCGAGTTCCCCGGTGAAAAGCCCATCCGCGTACGGTCGTTGCTGTCCTTCGTGGGCGATCACCCCGCCCTCAGCCGCGACGACATGCACCGGCTGTCCAGGGAGCTGGTGCGCCGCGCGGTGCGGGCCGCGCCGCCGGGCGAGGCCCGGCTGCCCGACGACGAGCACGACGCGGTGGGCCAGGCGCTGACCCGTACGCTCTTCGCGCTCGGCCAACTCGACATGAACGACGTCGACCTGGTGCTGCTCGGGCCCGAGGAGCTGGCCGCCACGCTGTCCAGCGCGGCCGAACGGGACATCAAGGGGCTGCTCACCGCGGACGCGGCCCGCTTCCACGACGCGCTGCTGGTCACCGCCTGCGTGCACCTCGTGCGGTTCTTCACCGAGCGGCCCGGCTTCGAGGCCCGCGCCCAGCTGTCGAACTCGCGCCAACTCCGCGAACAGAAGGAGCAGTTGGACCGCTTGGAGCGGATCATCACCGGCCAGGACAACCAGGCCGCCGACATCGAGTTCGAAGAGGCGTACGCCGAGTACGTCGTCGGGCGGCACGGCCGTCTCACCATCTACGGCGTCGACCTGCGTGACCCCGCGGGCCCCGAATGGCCGCTCGACGACGCCTACTTGAGCCCCACCGCCGTACCGCTGGCGGCGGCCGAGGAGGAGGACGGCGACTACGAGACCGTGCCCGAGGAGAGCGTCGAGAGCGCGCTCGCCGGGCGCGGCAAGATCGTCCTGCACGGCCTCGCGGGGACCGGCAAGACGACGCTCGTGCAGTGGCTCGCCCTGACCACCGCCCGCCAGGAGGCTGTGCCCGTCGCGCTGCCGCAGCTGATCGGGCGGGTCCCGTTCGTGCTGCCGCTGCGCACGCTCGCGAGGCAGGGGGCCGAACTGCCCATGCCGGGGCAGTTCCTGGAGTGGATGCGCTGCGGCCTCAGCGGCAGCGAACCCGACGGCTGGGCCGTCCGCGTCCTGCGCAACGGCCGCGGGGTGCTGCTCGTCGACGGGCTCGACGAGATCCCCAAGGCGGACCGGCGGCGCGCCCGCCAGTGGCTGAGCGACCTCGTGCGCGACTTCCCCGGCAACCTCTGGCTGTGCACCACCCGGCCCTCCGCGCTCGAACCGGGCTGGCTGCGCAGCGAAGGCTTCTACGAGCTGAGCCTCAACCCGCTCGGCCAGGCCGACCTGCGCCGCTTCATCGCCCGGTGGCACGTCGCGGCGTTCGCTCACGAAGGAGCGCGCGCACAGGAACGGGCGGGCGAGCGCAAACGACTCGCCGAGGAGCTCGTCGAATCCCTGCGCTCCAACCCCGAATTGAGCCGCCTCGCCACCAACCCCCTGATGTGCAGCCTCATCTGCGCCCTGCACCGCGAACGCCGCGGCTTTCTGCCGAACGGACGGGCCTCCCTCTACCGGGCGGCCCTGTCCATGCTCCTGGAGCGGCGCGATGTGGAGCGGGACCTGTACCCGCGGGGCGACGACCGGCCCCGGCTCGACGAGGAGTCCGCGACCGAGCCGCTCAAACGGCTCGCGTACCGGCTGATCCGCAACGACGACACGCAGATGGAACGCGACGACGCCATCCATGAGCTGCGCCGACTCCAGCCGCAGGTGCCGAGCCTGGAGCGGCTCGGCGGGCCCGAACACGCCCTTGAGTACCTGCTGGAGCGTTCGGGCCTGCTCCGCGAGCCCGCACCGGGCGCCGTGGACTTCATTCATCGTACGTTTCAGGACTACCTGGGTGCCAAGGCTGTTCTTGAGGACCGTGACTTCGGCATGCTGGTCAAACACGCTCACATGGACCAGTGGGAGGACGTGGTGCAGATGGCCGTCGCGCAAGCCGATCACAACGGGCGGGCCGACCTGCTGATGCGCCTCAGCGACCGCGGAAAGCGCGAGAAGGACGTCACAGTCCAGGCCAGGATCCGCCTCCTGGCGCTCGCCTCCCTCGAACAGGCCACCCGGCTCGAACCCGTCGTGCGCCAGACCATCGAGGCCGAGGCCGCGAGCATGCTCCCGCCGCGCAGCCTGCGCCAGGCCCGCGTCCTCGCCCGCACCGGGCCGCTGCTTCTCGGGCTGCTCCCGAGGGCCGACGAGCTGGACGGGGACGCCGAGCTGGCGACCGCGCACGCCATCTGCCAGATCGGCGGCGACGCGGCCATCCCGCGGCTCCGCGAGTTCCTCACCACCTCGCAGTCCACGGTGCGCGCCCAGCTCCTCGGCCACTGGGACCGCTTCGACACCGAGACGTACGCCCGCGAGATCATCGCCCCGCTCCTCGAAGCGGCGCCCGGCGAACCCGTCACCGTCCGCTCGCGCGCCGAACTCGACGCCCTGTCCCGGCTGCCCGGCTGCGAACGCGTCGGCATCCACGGCGACTTCGACCCCGCCGCCGTCCGCGCCGCGCTGTCCCCGGAGCACCTGCGCGAGCTGCGGCTGCGCGGCACGCTGGGCATCGACGACCTCGCCCTGCTGCACGACTTCCAGCACCTGGAGAGCCTCACCCTCCAGGGCTGCCGCAACGTCAAGGACCCCGAACCGCTCACGGGTCTGCCCCAGTTGCGCAGCCTCACCCTGGAGAACGTGCCGCAGTTCGAGCCGCTGGAGCAGCTCGACCAGTGCGCGCGGCTCGAAGCCCTGCACATCGGCGCGGGCGTCCCCTGGCGCGGCGTCGGTGAACTGCCCAGGCCCGGCCGGCTCAGGACGCTGTCGCTGCCGCCCGGCACCTCCGAACTCAGTGAGATCACCCGATGCGTGGCCCTGGAGGAACTGCACCTTCAGGACGCGAGCAGCCGGCTGCTCCCCGACGGCTGGGGCGGACTGCTCGGCCGACTGCCCGCGCTGCGCACCCTCTGCCTGTCGGCCGAGCAGCTCAGCACGCTCCTGTTCAACCCGGCCAGCCAGATCCCGCAACTGACCAAGCTGTTCGTGTACGCGCAGCAGGGCACCCCGCTGCAACTGCGGCGCATGTCCCGCCGTCTGCAAGGCCTTGAGGAGCTGCATGTGACGCAGGGCGGCGACATCGACCTCGCCCCGCTCAAGGGAATCACGTCGCTGCGCCGGGTCCGGATCGCCTACCCGGGCGGCGCCGTACAGGGCGTTGAAGAGCTCCCCGAGGGCGCCGAACTGGAGATTTATCCGCAACCGTGAAGGGGCCCGCGGCCTTGCGGACCATCTGGCAAGAGATCGACGCCACCGGTAAGTTCTAGGGTTCACGCAGTAGTTGACGATCCCTAGGGAAGCAGGACAGCCGAAGATGGCCAGGCCCAAGGCGCCCTTTCTGTACGGGCGTGAACCCCTGGTGGGATCGCTCGTCCCCGCACTCACCGGGCTGGCGTTCCACGAACGCGCCCGCACCAAGCGGGAATTCGGGTCCGACGTGCCCGTGGTGCTGCTCACCGGCGAGCACGGCACCGGACGCAGCGCCCTCCTCGACGCCCTCGCCCGCGGCTACCGGGGCCGCCTCCCGCTCGCCCACGTGCGCGCCGTCGTGCCGGGCTCGCCGGTCGCCGCCGGCCTCGCCGAGGAGGTCCCCGAGGGCAGCGTGCCGCCGGACCCCGCCTCGTCGCCCGCCGAGATCCTGGAGCGCCTCGTGTGCGCGCTCACCCCCACGTACGGCACCTTCCGCACGCTGATGCCCGCCCTGTTCGCCGTGTCGGGCTGGCACCTGGGGCAGACCGACGAGCGCGACGAGGTGTGCCGCAGGCACGCCCGGATGCTCATCGCGAGCGGCCTCGCACGGGGCACCGAGCGCGAGGTCGCCCGCGACTGGGCCACCCAGGTCGAGACCTCGCTCAGCGAGGCCGCCGCCCGCGACGGCGACCCCGACGACCCGGACGGGACCCAGCCCGTCACCGCCGCCGTACTGCGCCAGCTCGCCGCGAGGATGCCCCTCGCGCCCGCCCGAGCCTGGTTCCGGCAGCGGCACACCACGCCCGACGGCACCATCGCGGAGGAGGACCCGCTGTGGCTGCTGTCCCGCCGCTTCCACCGCGGCGGCGACTATCTGCACGCGGCGGAACAGGCCCTGACCGCCGCCTTCCTGGAGGAGACGGCCCACGCGCACGGCCTGGTGCGCAGGCTCAACCGCGAGCCCTGGCCGCTGATCCTGCTCGACGAGGCGCACACCCCGGCGGGCTCCCGCTTCCTCGAACTCCTCCTGGAGCAGCGGGCCCTGGGCGGCCGCAAGTACGACGACCGGATCGTGGTCGTCGCCACCCGGCTCGGCGACCTGCCCCGAGAGGACGCGCCGCACGCCGTGCGGCGCGAACTCGTCGACCTGCTGCCGCCCGGCGGCGTCAGACGCCCCGGACACGCCGCCACCCTGTGGAAGCGGACGGGGCACGAACCGTCCGAAGGGCTCCTCGTCCTCCCTCTCACCCAGCTGACCAGGGACGACATCCTGTCCATGCTCGACCGGGCGTCCTCGCGGCTGCTCCACCCGCACCTCGCCTCCGCGCTGCACGCGCTCACCGGCGGCCACCCCTCGGCCAGCACCGTCCTCGCCGACGCCGCCGTCGAGACCGCCAGGCAGAACCGCACCGTCGTCCCGCGCGACCTGCTCGACCTGCGCGTCGAGGGCGGCCGCGCCGTCACCGAGGTGCTGCTGCGGGACCTGCTGCCCGACCGCAGACAGCGCGACCGCCTCATCAAGCTCTGCCTCGCCAGGGACTCCAAGGCGGCCGAGGCGCTCGCCCAGGACCTCGGCCTGGTCGGCCCCGAGCAGCTGCCCGCCACGGCCGCCGCCCAGTACCTCGTCGAGCGCAAGTGGCAGGAACTCCCGAACGCCGAGAGCCCGCTGGTCACCAGCGGACTGCTGCGCACGCTCCTGGTCCACGAGGCGCGGCGCACCATGCCGCAGGGCGACGAGCCGCACAGCTGGCGCTCCGTGCACGCCTTCCTCCATCTCCACCACGTCCAGCGCGCCGAGACCGAGGAGGCCGACGCCCTGCGCCACAGCCTTGCCGCCGGAGACCCGCAAGCGGTCGTCGAGATGCTCGCCGACGAGTTCAAGGCGGAGGAGGCGGAACAGAGCATCGAGCACTGGCTGCTGTGCCTCAAGCGGTGCGCGAGCGCGCCCGTGCCGCCCACCGGCGAGACCTGGAGCGACCAGCGCGTCGAGATCGCCGACGGCGAGCACGCCGCCCGCTACGCGCGCCTCGACCCCTCGGGCCGCAGCATCAACCGTCTGCTGCACGCCCTGTGGTACCTCTCCGAGCCCTACGCCGACGCCGCCCTCGACCCGGACGCCGACCGGATGTGCCGGGCGGTGGGGGAGGAGCTGGGCTTCCTCGCCCGCCGCCACCCCAACTGGTACGCGGCCCTCGGCCAGGCGGCCCGCGACTGGCCGACGGCCGCCCGCAAGAGGCAGGAACTGCCCGTTCCCGCAAGCACCAACTCCGTGGAGGGAGGCTGATGTTCGGCAGCAGGATCAGGGAGTGGGGGCCGCTGGACTGGTGCGTCGCGGTGCTGATCGTGCTCGCGCTCGTGGCGGGCGGGATCTACGGCGGCTCGAAGCTGCTGCGAAGGTGCGACAACGGGCTGAGCGAGATCGACGGCGAGTGCATCGGCGTCACCACGAAGTCCTTCGAGGCGGACGACGACATTGGCTCGCTCCTCGACGCCATCGCGAAGGAGAACGACCGGGTCGCGTCCGAGAGCGGCACCCCCTACGTCCGGGTCGCTCTGATGACGGCCTTCACCTCGGGCGACAGAAGCGCCATGACGAGCGACATGATCCGCCGCGCACTCGCGGGCTCCCTCGCCGCGCTGGAGGAGGCGAACGACGGTGCGGGCGGCCCGCAGGTCCAGTTGATGCTCGCGCCGATCGGCCAACAGCTCGACCAGTGGAAGCCGGTCATCGCGAAGCTGGACACGCTGGCCGACGACAAGGACCACCCGCTCGTCGGCGTCACCGGCATCCCCAGCAGCCAGACGTCCACCCGCGAGGCCCTCGCCGAACTGACCGCCCGCAAGCTCCCCACGGTGGGCCCGGTGATCAACGCCTCGTCGATGAACTTCGACTATTTCTTCAAGACCTCGCCGGACGACAAGGAGTTCGCGAACGCCCTGCGGCACTACCTCGACACCTACCCACAGGGCAAGAAGAACGGGCTGCTGCTGCTCGACCGGCACACCGGCGACGTGTATTCGAGGGACCTGATGAGGACCCTCAAGGCCCGCTTCGGCAAGGACTACGACCTCACCGCGAGCCCGTCCCTGTTCACCGGTTCCTCCGGAAGCGACGAGGGCGAGCCGGGCATCTTCTTCGACGCCGTCGGCAAGATCTGCAACCAGGGCACGGACACGGTCTTCTTCGCCGGCCGCGACCAGGACCTCCCGGGCTTCATCGACGCCCTCTCCGACGAGGGCAGCTGCACCCACGGCAAGCCCCTGCGCATCCTGAAGACCGGCATCGGTCTCGAACCCACCCTCACCCGGCCGGAGGTCAAGCGCGACCTGCGCAAGGCGAACGCCACGATCGTCGACGCCGCCTCCTTCGACCCGCGCTGGGAGAAGCCGGGCTCCGCGGACCGCCCCGCAGGCGTCGACGACTTCCTCGACCGCTTCAACGAGGTCAGGAACAAGCACACCCTGGGCGAAAAGCCCCTGGCCGACGGCTACGCGGCCTCGTATTACGACGGCCTCCGGCTGCTCACCGAGGCGATGAAGCGGACCTTCGCCGACCTGAACAAGGGCCAGGACTCCGAGCAACTGCCCACGAGGCAGGAGCTGTACACGACGCTGTCCCAGTCCACTGTCAACAGCTCCGGCATGCTCCAAGGGGCGACCGGTACATACGGATTCGCCGGCCAGGACACCAACGACCGCTGGTCGGCGTGCAAGCCGGTCCCGGTCGTGGAGTTCCCCGAGACCCGTCACGACAAGAAGCTGCCGCTGTACCGGACCTACGACGACGGGGGGTGCTCCCGGGCGGCGCGCTGAGGCAGGCACGCCACCCGGGACCGGGTCAGGACAGCAGCTCCACCTCCGCCACCGTCGCCGCCCCGCCGGTGAACACCAGGCGGTAGTGCTTGTGCGTCGCCGGGGACGGTACGGAGAACGCCCGGGTCTGCTTGTCCCAGGCGAAGGACTCGCCGGAGCGTTCGTCGACGGTCTGCCACTTCTGGCCGTCGTCGGACGCTTCCAGCTTCCAGCCCGTCGGGGCCTTCGCCTTGTCCTCGGACGTCAGCGTGTACTGGACCGCCTTGGCGCCGTCCGCCCCGACCGGCAGCTCCACCGACTCCGAACTAGCGGACGTGGCGGAAGTGTTGTCGAACAGCGGGCCCGAGCCCGTGATCGCGTCGGAGCGCGGCGAGGGCACCTTGTCGTCGTTCGTGATGGACGTCGGCGCGGCGCCCGCACCCGTGCCCCACTTCGACGGCTTGTCGCCCATCGCGAACTCGATGACGCCGCCCTTGGCGATGGCCGAGTGCGGCAGCGACGTCTTGTTCCACGCCTTGCCGTTGACCTTCATGCCCTGCACGTAGATGTTCTTCGCGCTGTTCTTCGGCGCCTTGACGACGAGGTCCTTCTCCCCGTCCAGATGCAGCGTCATCTTCGTGAACTGCGGGGAGCCGATGGCGTATTCACCGCTGCCCATGACCAGCGGATAGAAGCCCAGCGAGGAGAACAGGAACCAGGCCGACTGCTCGCCGTTGTCCTCGTCGCCGTGGTAGCCCTGCCCGATCTCGCTGCCGGTGTAGAGCCGCGACATCACCTCACGGACCTTCTCCTGCGTCTTCCACGGTTGGCCGGCCGCGTCGTACATGTACGTGACGTGGTGCGCGACCTGGTTCGAGTGGCCGTACATGCCCATCCGCACATCGCGCGCCTCGGTCATCTCGTGGATGACACCGCCGTACGAACCGGCCACGTCCGCCGAGCCCGTCTCCGGGGTGTCGAAGTACGTGTCCAGTTTCTTGGCGAGACCGCTCCGGCCGCCGTACAGATTGGCGAGGCCGCGGCTGTCCTGGACGGCGGTGAAGGCGTAGCCCCAGGCGTTGGTCTCCGTGTAGTCGTAGCCCCAGATCGCCGGGTCGAAGTCGGCCGACTTCACGCGCCAGTCGCCCTTCTTGTCCTTGCCCTGGAAGAACCCGGGGCTCGAACTCCCGCCTGCCGCCTTGTCGTCGAACATGTTGACGTAGTCACGGGCACGGTTCAGGAAGTACTCGGACTCCTCCTTGTAGTGCTTCTTCCCCGTCTTCTTGTAGAGCTTCTGCCCCATCTCCGCGATGCCGTAGTCGTTGAGGTAGCCCTCAAGGGCCCACGACATGCCCTCGTGCGTCTCCGACGAGGTGTAGCCGAGGAACGGGGACGTCTCCATGCCCTTGCGGCCGACGCCCGCCGAAGGCGCCACCACGGTCGCGTTCTTCACGGCCGCCTTGTACGCCGACTCGACGTCGAAGTCGTCGACGCCCTTCACGTACGCGTCGGCGAACGCCACGTCGGAGGAGGTGCCGGTCATCAGGTCCGCGTAGCCCGGCGAGGACCAGCGGGAGGTCCAGCCGCCGTCCCGGTACTGCTGCACGAACCCGTCGACCAGCTCACCCGCCTTCTTCGGCGTGAGCAGCGAGTAGGCGGGCCAGGTCGTGCGGTACGTGTCCCAGAAGCCGTTGTTCACGTACGGCTTGCCCTCGACGATCTTCGCCCCGGTGTGGGTGGGGGAGTCCGGGCCCGGCATGGGCGAGAACGGCGAGGCGTACTTGTACGTCGCCTTCCCGGCCCCCGAACGGACCTTCTCGAAGGCCGAGTTGGGGTACAGGTACAGCCGGTACAGCGACGAGTAGAGGCTCGTGCGCTGGTCCTCCGTCGCGCCCTCGACCTCGACCTTCTTCATCAGCGTGTCCCACTGGGCGCGCGCGGCGTCCCGTACGGCACCGAAGGAGCGCTTCGCCGGAAGCTCCTGCGCGAGGTTGTCCTTCGCCTGGTCGATGCTGATCAGGGACGTGGCGAGGCGCAGCGTCACCGTGCGGTCCTTGCCCGCGTCGAAGCTGAAGTGCCCCTTCACGCCCGAGGAGTCGGCGTCGGTCACCGGCTTGTCGAAGGTCCCGTAGACGAACAGCCGCGTGGCGCCCGCCGACAGGCCGGACTTCACGTCCGAGTAGCCGGTGACGACCCCGTTCTCCTTGTCGAGCGTGAGGCCGCCCTGGTCGGAGACGTTGTCGAAGACCACGCTCGCGTCGTCGTCCGGATAGCTGAAGCGCAGCGCCGCCGCGTGATCGGTCGGCGTCATCTCCGCCTTCACGCCGTTCTGGAACGTCACGCCGTAGTACGAGGGCGTCGCCGTCTCGTTGTCGTGCTTGAACGGCAGCGCCCGCCCGGAGCGTGACGTGTCCAGCGCGTCACCGGACTTCGCCGACGGCATCACCTGGAACGTCTGCCGGTCGCCCATCCACGGGCTCGGCTCGTGGCTCGCCGAGAACGCCTCAAGGGTGGGCAGGTTGTCCGCGTTGTTGTCGCGCGCGTAGTCGTACAGCCAGCTCAGCGAGCCCGCGTTGGTCACCGGCGTCCAGAAGTTGAAGCCGTGCGGGACGGCCGTCGCCGGGAAGGTGTTGCCGCGCGAGAAGCCGCCCGTGGAGTTGGTGCCGCGGGTCGTCGACGCGTAGTCGCTCAAGTGTGCTTTGGGCTTGGCGGGTCGCGCCTTCGCGATGCTGATGTCGTCGAGCCAGCCGCGGAACTTCGTCGGCCCCTTGGGGGAGTCGTACGCGACGAGCACCCGGTCGACCGTCTTGCCGGCCGCGACGGACCCGATGCCGGACTTCACGGCGTTCCACTGGTTCACGTAGAGCCGCTTGGCCGCGCCCTGCCCCTGCGGGGTGAGCAGCCCGCCGTAGGAGTCGACCGCCTTGAGGTCGCTCAGGTACGTGCCGTCGGTGAAGGCCAGGTCGACGGAGACGTTCGTGGCGTCGTAGTCGCGGTCGCCGTCCGCCATCGACGGGAAGACCTTGTACGCGAGCTCGGTGTCCTTGGCCACCGCCACGTCGACGTCGAAGACCTTGTTGTACGAGTAGGCGTGCCCGTCGCCCTTGTGGGTGCCCGCGTAGCGCAGCGCGCGGGTGCCGGTGAAGCCGACGCCCGCCTTCGCGGTCGGCGAGGCCGTCGGGCCGCGGTCCACGAGCGAGAGCATGTCCTCGGGGGCCGGGGTGGAGCCCTCGCCCGTCGAGAGCTGGAGGTCGGCGAGCTGCGTCGCGTCGCTCGCGCCGTTGTTCTTCGTGAACTCGATACGGAAGTGGGCGTACTCCGCCGGGCTCTGGATGTCGTACGACTTCAGCTGCTGGCGCTTGTCGAACGTCTCGCCGGAGCGGGAGTCGAGCGTCGTCCACTCCTTGCCGTCCGTCGAACCCTTCAGGGTCCAGTCCTTCGGGTCGCGCTCGTCGTGGTCGTTGGCCGATGTGAGCGCGTACTTGGAGATCTTGACCGGCTCGTCGAGGTCGTACTCGACCCAGGCGGTCGGCGTGAACGCCAGCCACTTCGTCGTCGGCTCGCCGTCGACGAGGTTCTCCTTGGTCTCACCGCCGCCCGTGTTCTCGTCGCTGGCCCGGACGTCGGTGACATGGCCGTTCACATTGCCCGGCATGCCACTGCTGTACGCGCCGTCCACGCCGCTCGCCCGCTTCTTGCCCGCGGCGTCGGTGTCGACGGTGTTCAGCCAGTCGGGGGCGGGCTGACCGGCCTCGAAGGAGGAGCGGAACTCCGGCTTTCCCTCGGCGGCGTGGGCGGTGGTGGCGGGACCGAGGCCCTGGCTCGCCGCCGTGAGCACGAGTACGGCCGCGCCGAGCGCGGCTGTACCACCGAGTCTGTGTCTGGATCTGCCTCGCATAAGGGAGCTCACCCTCCGGCTACTGGACAACGTTGTCAGTTGCTGAGCAGAGTCCAGTAGGGGCTCAAGTGCCCAGTGGTGTCAAGGGTGTTGGGCGCACTTTGGGCTCTTTGGGCGGGTCGGGTGCGGAACGGGCGCCCGACACGCCGCGTGCGCCCCGCCCGACGGACTGTGATCGCCGGACCGGCGGGGTGAATCGCCGAGGTACAGTGTCAAATCTTGGCAAAAGAAACAAAAAATTCCTCTTTATAGCCTTCCGTCCTACGGCCCCTCTGGAGGCGTCGTGCGCGCTCCCGCGTTCCTCGTGTGGCCCACCGCGATCTGTCCCGGCCTCGTCGCCGCGGTCGGTGTCGCGGCGCTCGACGTGGTGCTCGGGGCGGAGGTCGGGCTGCTGCCCCTGTTCGCGGTCTGCCCGGCGCTCACCGCCTGCTGCGCCCCGGCCCGCAAGGTGATCATCTGCGGCTTCGTCGCGCTGCTGCTGTGCGCCGCCGTGGCCGTATACGACGACCTGCTGTTCACGCGGCGCGGCGCGGTGGCCCTCATCAGCGTGGCCGCGGTGACCGCAGCGTCCGCCGTCGCCGCGCAGGCGCGCGTGCGGCACGAGCGGCGGGCCTCCCGGCACCGGCTGATCTCCGAGTTCGTACAGAGCGTGATCCTCGCCCCGGTGCCGCAGGACACCGCCCCCGCGCGGGTCGCCGCCTCCTACGTCTCCGCCACCGAGGACGCCCGGATCGGCGGCGACTTCTACGAGGTGGTCCCCGCGCACGGCAGCGTCCGCGTCGTGATCGGCGACGTACAGGGCAAGGGGCTCAGCGCCGTGCGCACGGCCACCGTCATGCTCAGCGCCTTTCGCATGAGCGCACACGACGCCGACAGTCTGGACGAGGTCGCGGCCGAGATGTCCGGGGCGCTGGGCCGCAGGGGCGTCGACGAGCAGTTCGTCACCGCGGTCCTCGCCGAACTCGACCCCTCGGGCCGGCTGACGCTGCTCTCCTTCGGGCACCCGCCGCCGCTCGTCGTCCGGGCCGACGGCAGTCATGGGCTGGCCCATCCGCCGAGCCCCGCCCTGCCGTTCGGCCTGGACTGGCTGGAATGCGACCCGCCGGAGCCGAGTCGCGTCGAGCTGGAGGACGGCGACCGGGTGCTGCTCTACACCGACGGGCTCGCCGAGGCCCGGGACGCCCGGGACGCCTTTTATCCGCTCGTCCAGCGCGTCGCGCTGCTGCGCGGGAATTCCCTCGACGACAGTCTCGTGCGGTTGCGCGCGGATGTGCAGCTGCACACGGACTCCGGCGTCGACGACGATTCCGCTCTGCTGTTGATGGAATACGGCGCGGTATCGGAGTAAGCGGCCCGAGTGGTTCCGCTACACCCTTTGTAGGCAAGCCAGTTGGAAAGATCGGTTCGTCGCTGGTGCGACGTATTTCCGTGAGGTCTCAACTCGGAAAAGACCGATGCCCAAACCTGCATTCGATCTTGCCCCCCTCACAGGGAGTGGACTATACCTGTCGCCACCGCCCCGGCCTGTTCGAGATGTCGGGCGGGTACCACGCAGCTCCACCCAGCTCCACCTGCGTTACGCAGCACATCACCGCGGTGCCGGGGAGGATCCGGTTCACCGCCTGAGTCCTGGAGAAGGCGAGGACTTGAGCATGGGATCCAACCTCGGTACAAGCTTTCCGACATCGCTCAGCTGATCACCATCGGTGCCGCACAGCGGCACCGGCACCAGGACGCGCTCACAGAGAAGTGCGGCCAGCACATGGCCAATCCGGCCCGGCAGCCGAAATGCCGCCAACCGTTAGAGATCCAATCGATCAGTGAGGATGCAGAGATGACCATTCGTGCCGGCTCTCTCGACAGGCGGACGCTCCTGCGCGGGGCGATCGCCACCGCGGCCATGGGTTCCTTCGCCGTTGCGTGTGGCTCCCCCTCCAGCAACGACGACAACAACGGCGGTACGAAGAACAAGGGCACCGAAAAGAACCCCTTCGGCGTCGCCAAGAACTCCAAGGTCGAGGCGGCCATCTTCGACGGCGGTTACGGCACCGACTACGTCGATTACGTCAACAAGGTCGTCGGAGCCCAGGTCGCCGGTACGAAGGTCCAGGTCAAGCCGGTCGTGGACATCGCTCCGGAGCTCCAGCCGCGGTTCGTCGGCGGCAACCCGCCGGACCTCATCGACAACTCCGGTGAGGACCAGATCGGGTTCCTCGGCATCCTCGACCAGTTGGAGGAGCTGGACGACCTCTTCGAGGCCAACACCTACGAAGGCAAGAAGATCGCCGACATCGTCTACCCCGGCGTCAAGGACCCCGGGACGTACAACGACAAGTTCATCGCGCTGCGCTACGTGATGACGGTGTACGGAGTCTGGTACTCGAAGACGCTGTTCGACGAGAACAACTGGACCCCGCCGAAGACCTGGGACGAGGCGCTCGACCTCGGTCAGAAGGCGAAGAAGAAGGGCAAGTACCTCTTCGTCCACGGCAAGGAAGCCGCCACGTACTACCAGACGATGCTGTTCGCTTCGTCGATCAAGGAGGGCGGCGACGAGGTCCGGCTCGCCCTGGGGAACCTGGAGAAGAACGCCTGGTCGCACCCGGCCATCCAGGGTGTCCTCAAGGTCATGGAGACCATGATCAAGGAGAAGATGTTCGTCCCCGGTGGCTCCGGCACCCAGTTCCAGAAGGCGCAGGCGATCTGGAGCAACGACCAGAAGGCGCTGCTCTACCCGTCCGGTGGCTGGATCGAGAACGAGATGAAGAAGGCCACCAAGAAGGACTTCCAGATGACCGGCTTCCCGGAGATGACGCTCACGGACAAGCCGAAGCTGCCCTACGAGACGCTGCACGCGGCCTCGGGCGAGCCGTTCATCGTGCCCAAGCAGGGCAAGAACCCGGCCGGCGGCAAAGAGGTGCTGCGGGCGATGCTGTCCGAGAAGGCGGCCGCCAACTTCTCCAAGACGAAGCTGGCCCCGACGGTCGTCAAGGGCACCGTGCCCGCCGACGGCTTCGGATCGTCGGCGCTGGTCTCCCAGACGAAGCTGCTCGATGCCGCGGGCGACAACATCTACGACATGCGCAGGTTCGTCGAGGCATACGGCATGAACACCGACCAGCTGGTGCCGTGGAACTCGTTCCTCTCCGGTGACCTCGACCGCGCGGGTCTGACGAAGGCTCTGCAGAAGATCTCCGACAAGGTCCGGGACGATGACTCCGTCGACAAGATCAAGATCAAGTAAGACGGCCATGAGTGAAACGATCTCCAAATCCGCAGCCGCGAGCGACCGGCCGGTGCCGGCCGCTCGCGGCGGGCGGCCCCGGCGCCGGAAGCTCACCTTCGACCGGGTGACGTTCTTCCTCGCGTTCCTGGGCGTCCCGCTGGCCATCTTCGTGCTCTTCGTGCTGTACCCGTTCGCGCAGGCGATCTTCTGGGCGATGACCAACTGGCGTGGCTTCAGCCCGGATTACGACTTCGTCGGGCTCGACAACTTCACCAAGATGTTCCAGGACGACGTCTTCCTGAAGGCGTTGACCAACGTCGCGCTGCTGGCGGCCATCGTGCCGTTCGTGACGCTGACGCTCGCCCTCGGGGTCGCGGTGGCCGTCACCCTGGGCGGGCCGAGCATCGGCCCCGTCCGCGGGATCAGGGCCGCCTCCTTCTACCGGATCATCTCGTTCTTCCCCTATGTCGTGCCGGCGATCATCGTCGGCCTGATCTGGGCGCAGATGTACGACCCGAACGCCGGCCTGCTCAATGGCGTTCTCTCCGCCCTCGGTCTCGACCACTTCAAGGAATTCGCCTGGCTGGGCGAGACGTCGACCGCGATGCCGGCCCTGATGTTCGTCATCGTCTGGGGGCTCGTCGGGTTCTACGCGGTGCTCTTCATCGCCGCGATCAAGGGAGTCCCCGGCGAGCTGTACGAGGCGGCCAGGATCGACGGGGCCGGCCGGTTCCGGATGACCATGTCGATCACCCTTCCGTCGATCCGGGACAGCGTGCAGACGGCGTACATCTACCTCGGCATCGCCGCCCTCGACGCGTTCGTCTACGTACAGGCGATGCTGCCGAACGGTGGGCCCGCCAACTCGACCCTGACGATCAGTCAGCGATTGTTCAACGTCGCTTTCGCGAAGCAGCAGTTCGGCCTCGCCACCGCGATGGGTGTCGTCCTCGCCGTCGTCACCCTGGTGTTCGCGGCGTTGGTGTTCCTTGTCAATCGCCTGACCGGCGGTGGCGAGAACGAGGGCAAGGAGAAGTCGCGTGGGCCCAGGGCTCGGCGTGCCGGAGCCAAGGGAGGTGCCCGGTGAGCTCCATAGCCGCCGACCGCAAAGTGACGAGGGACCGGAAGCTGACGCGCGCCGTCGTGAGCAGCGACCGCAGGTTCGCGGTGCTCTCGCACGGTCTGCTGATCCTGTGGTCCGTGATCGTGATCGTGCCCATGCTGTGGGTGCTGCTGTCGTCGTTCAAGTCGACCAGCGAGATCCTGTCGTCACCGTTCGAGCTGCCGAAACACTGGCGCGTCGAGAACTACGTGAACGCGTGGACCGACGCGAACATCGGGAAGTTCTTCCTGAACTCGGTGATCGTTGTGGTCTCCGCACTGTTCCTGGTGATGCTGCTGGGCGCGATGTGCGCCTACATCCTCGCCCGGTTCGAGTTCCCCGGCCGCCGGCTGATCTATTACGTGATGCTGGCGGGACTGACCTTCCCGGTCTTCCTGGCGATCGTGCCGCTCTTCTTCCAGCTGCAGAACTTCGGCCTCCTCAACACCAGGCCGGGACTGATCCTCACGTATGTCGCGTTCGCGCTGCCGTTCACGGTGTTCTTCCTGTACGCGTTCTTCCGGTCACTGCCGCATGACGTGTACGAGGCCGCGCTGATCGACGGTGCCGGGGACTGGCGGGCGTTCTTCCAGGTGATGCTGCCGATGGCCAGTCCGGGCATGGCCGCGGTGGCGATCTTCAACTTCCTGGGGCTGTGGAATCAGTTCCTGCTGCCGGTGGCGCTCAACACCGACCAGGACAAGTGGGTGCTGACCCAGGGCATGGCCGCCTACGCGTCTTCGCAAGTTTACGACATCGACTACGGTGCGCTCTTCGCCGCGATCGTGGTCACGGTGGTGCCCGTACTGATCGTGTACATCATCTTCCAGCGCCGGATCGCCGGTTCGGTGTCGCAGGGCACCTTCCGCTGACGCCCCACCCGTTACGCGAGCAGGGGGGGGGGGGGGGGGCGGGCCCGCGGCGGGGGGGGGGGGCCCCCCCCCCGGGGCGGCCCCCCGCCGGGGGGGGGGGGGCGG
>NZ_JBITCS010000006.1:187926-321294 GCF_044453445.1 Streptomyces sp. NPDC051684
CTTCCGCTGACGCCCCACCCGTTCCGCGAGCAGGGGTCGGGCCCCGAAGAGACGTCTCTTCGGGGCCCGACCCCTGCTCGCGTCGAAGGAACCGATTTCCGTCAAGGGCTTGACGGCGGAGACACCTTCAGCGGAGCTTGGAGTTCATAACTTGTACAAGGTCTGGTCACGTAGGGTGACGTGGGCCAAGGGACTAAGGGTGGGTCAATGGAGACTCCGGGGTCGCAGTCCTCGCTGCACCGGGCCAATCTCGAGCGGGTCGTGCGTGCCGTACGCCTCGCCGGGTCGCTCACGCAGGCGGAGATCGCGAGGGCGACGGGCCTGTCGGCCGCGACGGTCTCCAACATCGTCCGCGAACTGAAGGACGGCGGAACCGTCGAGGTCACGCCCACGTCGGCCGGTGGCCGCAGGGCCCGCAGCGTCTCGCTCAGCGGCGACGCCGGCATCGTGATCGGCGTCGACTTCGGCCACACCCACCTGCGCGTCGCCGTCGGCAACCTCGCCCACCAGGTGCTCGCCGAGGAGTCCGAGCCGCTCGACGTGGACGCCTCCGCCGCGCAGGGCTTCGACCGGGCCGAAGAGCTGGTCGAGCGCCTGATCGTGGCCACCGGCGTGGACCGGGCGAAGGTCGCGGGCGTCGGGCTCGGCGTGCCGGGCCCCATCGACGTGGAGAGCGGCACGCTCGGCTCCACCTCGATCCTGCCGGGCTGGTCGGGCACCAAGCCCGCCGAGGAGCTGGCCCGCCGCCTGGGCGTCCCCGTGCACGTCGACAACGACGCCAACCTCGGCGCGCTCGGCGAGCTGGTGTGGGGCAGCGGCCGGGGCGTGAAGGACCTCGCGTACATCAAGGTGGCCAGCGGTGTCGGCGCGGGCCTCGTGATCAGCGGGAAGATCTACCGCGGCCCGGGCGGCACGGCGGGGGAGATCGGGCACATCACGCTCGACGAGTCGGGGCCCGTGTGCCGCTGCGGCAACCGCGGCTGCCTGGAGACCTTCACCGCCGCCCGCTACGTGCTGCCGCTGCTCCAGTCCAGCCACGGCACCGACCTCACCATGGAGAAGGTCGTCCGGCTCGCGCGCGACGGGGACCCCGGCTGCCGCCGCGTCGTCGCGGACGTGGGCCGGCACATCGGCTCCGGCGTCGCGAACCTGTGCAACCTGCTCAACCCCAGCCGGGTCGTCCTCGGCGGCGATCTGGCGGAGGCCGGTGAGCTGGTCCTGGGGCCCATCAGGGAGTCCGTGGGGCGCTACGCGATCCCCAGCGCCGGACGCCAACTCTCGGTCCTCCCAGGGGCCTTGGGCGGCCGCGCCGAGGTGCTCGGGGCGCTGGCCCTCGCACTCAGCGAGATGGGCGATTCGATGCTTTTGGACGGGTCCGGTGCGGGGGCTGTGCCCGCAGCCACACCTGCCTTCACTTAGAGAACGCATGACACCGTTGCCAACCCGTTAAGGATTTACTCCTTGACGCTGCGGTTGCGGCCGAGTTGACTTCCAGCCACCTCGGCCGCAACGACGCGGCCTCGTCAGGGAGGTTTCTGAAGTGAACACGCGTATGCGTCGTGCCGCCGTTGCTGTCTGTGCCACCGCCATGGCCGTGTCCCTCGCCGCCTGTGGCAGCGCCAAGGAGTCCAAGGACGAGGGCGACAAGACCGCCGGGAAGAAGACCGACGCGCTGAAGATAGGGCTGCTCCTTCCGGAGAACCAGACGGCGCGTTACGAGAAGTTCGACAAGCCCATCATCGAGCAGCAGGTCAAGAAGCTGACGAATGGCAAGGGCAAGGTCCAGTACCTCAACGCCAAGCAGGACGCGTCCGTCCAGTCGCAGCAGATCGACACGATGATCACCAACAAGGTGGACGTGCTGATCCTCGACGCGGTCGACTCCAAGGCAGTCGCCAACGGCGTGAAGAAGGCCAAGGACGCGGACATCCCCGTCGTCGCCTACGACCGCCTGGCCGAGGGCCCGATCTCCGCCTACACCTCGTTCGACAACGAGGAGGTCGGCAAGGAGCAGGGCAAGGCGCTGCTGAAGGCCCTGGGCGACAAGGCCAAGCCGAGCAACGAGATCGTCATGATGAACGGGGCCGCCACGGACCCGAACGCCGGCGACTTCAAGAAGGGCGCCCACTCCGTCCTCGACGGCAAGGTGAAGGTCGGCAAGGAGTACGACACCAAGGAGTGGAAGCCGGAGAACGCCAACACCAACATGGAGGGCGCCATCTCCGCCCTCGGCAAGGACAAGATCGTCGGCGTCTACTCCGCCAACGACGGCCTCGCGGGCGGCATCATCACCGCGCTCAAGGGTGCGGGCGTCTCCAAGCTTCCCCCGGTCACCGGCCAGGACGCCGAACTCGCGGGCGTGCAGCGGATCGTGACCGGCGACCAGTACATGTCGGTCTTCAAGTCCTACCCGCAGGAGGCCGAGACCGTCGCCAAGATGGCCGTCTCCATCGCCAAGGACGGCAAGCTCGACAGCTCGCTGCAGACCACCAAGGTCGACAGCGGCACCGAGAAGGGCATCCCCTCCGTGATCGTCCCGATCGTCTCCCTGACGCAGGACAACATCAAGGACACGGTCATCAAGGAGGGTTACTACACGGTCAACGACATCTGCACGGCCAAGTACAAGAAGGCCTGCGACAAGATCGGCCTGAAGTAACCCGAGTGATCCGGGAGCGCGCTCAGCAGCCTCCCCCGCGGCCCTGACGGGCCCCTGATGCACGTCCGGCGCCCCGCCGCCAACAGCCCCGCAAGCTCAACGGCGCGGCGCCGGACGGAACACCAACACCCCCCTCATTCTTCTGAGTTCAACCTCCCGCCGGGCCAGACCCTTGGCGGTGAAGGAGATGGTTCACGTGTCCGCTACGCCCGTGCTGGCGTTGCGCGGGGTCTCCAAGCGATTCGGTGCCGTGCAGGCGCTCACCGACGTAGAGCTTGAAGTCCACGCCGGTGAGGTGGTCGCCCTGGTCGGCGACAACGGTGCCGGAAAGTCCACCCTGGTCAAGACGATCGCCGGCGTGCACCCCATCGATGACGGTGTCATCGAGTGGGACGGCAAGGCCGTCACGGTCAACCGGCCGCACGATGCCCAGGACCTGGGCATCGCGACCGTCTACCAGGACCTCTCGCTGTGCGACAACATCGATGTCGTCGGCAACCTGTTCCTGGGCCGCGAGATCAAGAAGCGCGGCATCCTCGACGAGGTCGAGATGGAGCGCCGCTCCCGCGAGCTCCTGGAGACCCTGTCGATCCGGATACCCAGCGTGCGGATCCCGATCGCCTCGCTCTCCGGCGGTCAGCGCCAGGTTGTGGCCATCGCTCGCTCCATGCTCGGCGAGCCCAAGCTGGTGATCCTCGACGAGCCGACCGCCGCCCTCGGCGTCGAGCAGACCGCGCAGGTCCTGGACCTCGTCGAGCGGCTGCGCGAGCGCGGTCACGCGGTCATCCTCATCAGCCACAACATGGCCGATGTGAAGGCCGTCGCCGACAAGGTCGCGGTCCTGCGGCTCGGCCGCAACAACGGCGTGTTCACGGTCAAGGACACGTCCCAGGAAGAGATCATCTCCGCCATCACCGGCGCCACGGACAACGCCGTGACCCGTCGTGCGGCTCGCGCGAATGGGGAGGCCCAGAAGTGAGCATCGACAAGACCCCAGAAGTGAGCGTCGAGAAGACCACGGCGCCCGTGGACGAGCCCGGCGTGGCGGCGGGCGCCGCCGTGACCGGCGTCGACCCCCGCCTCCTCGTGCGCGAGCAGGGCTTCGCGGGCTACCTCGGCGAGTTCAAGCGCAAGATCAAGGGCGGTGACCTGGGCGCCATCCCGGTCGTCATCGGCCTGATCATCATCGGCGCGATCTTCCAGAGCCTGAACTCCGCGTTCCTGGGCGCGGAGAACATCAACAACATCCTCGTGGCGATGGTCGCCACCGGCATGATGTCCGTCGGCATCGTCTTCGTGCTGATGCTCGGCGAGATCGACCTGTCGGTCGGCTCCGTCTCCGGCGTCTCATCGGCGATCACCGCGGTGCTCAGCGTCACGCACGGGATGAACGAGTGGCTCGCCGTCCTCATCTCGCTCGCCGCGGGCGCGCTCATCGGTGCCCTGCACGGCTTCTTCTTCGCCCGGCTCGGCGCCCCCGCGTTCGCCGTCACCCTGGCGGGCCTGCTGTTCTGGAACGGCTTCATGCTCCAGATCCTGGGCTCCAACGGCACCATCAACATCGACGGAGACGGCGTGGTGGGCAAGCTCACCACGTACTACTTCTCCGACGTCGCCGCCGCCTACGGGCTCGCCGTCATCGCGATCCTCGGCTACTTCGTGCCGACCTTCCTCGGCAACCGGCGCCGCGAGGCCGCGGGCATCCCGTCCCGGCCGCTCAGCGACATCGTGCTGCGCACGGTGCTGCTCGCGATCGCCCTCTTCGCCGTCGCGGTCATCTTCAACCAGTACAAGGGCCTGCCGCTCGCGGTGCTGCTGTTCGGCATCGTCCTCGTGGGCACCGACTTCCTGCTGCGCCGCACCTCGTACGGCCGCAAGGTCAACGCGCTCGGCGGCAGCGTCGAGGCCTCCCGGCGTGCCGGTATCAACGTCACGGCGATCCGGATCTCGGTCTTCTCCCTCGCGGGCCTGTTCGCGGCGGTCGGCGGCCTCTTCTGGGCCTCCAAGATCGCGGCGGCCAACCAGAGCGCCGGCGCCGGCGACCTCCTGATGAACGTCATCGCCGCGGCCGTCATCGGCGGCACCAGCCTCTTCGGCGGCCGGGGCCGCACCTGGAACGCGCTGCTCGGTGTGCTGGTGATCACGTCGATCCAGTACGGTCTCGCGCTCCAGGGCATCGCCACCCCGATCCAGTACATGATCACCGGTGGTGTGCTTCTCGCCACGGTCGTCATCGACTCGATCACCCGTAAGACCCAGAAGACGGCCGGCCGCGCCTGACGGCTGCCGACCCCTTCCGGCCAGGACCGACTGTGCCCGGCGTCAATGGTGACGCCGGGCACAGTCCTGCGTACGGGCCGTGCGGACGGTTCTGTTTCGTGACGAGGGCGTGACGAGGAACGCACAGCCCGCACGCCGCTTTCAGTGACGGAACATTAGACTCGACAGGCCCGACAAGCTCGACAGCTCAACCAGCTACTCACAGCTCTATCGCAAGGAGGCACGGGTGCCGCTGCTGACCCGCATCACGGGACCGCGCGATCTGGACCGGCTCAGCCTGGAGCAGCTGGACCAGCTGGCAGGCGAGATTCGGACCTTCCTCGTCGACGCGGTCTCCAAGACCGGCGGCCACCTCGGCCCGAACCTGGGCGTCGTCGAGCTGACGATCGCCCTGCACCGCGTCTTCGAGTCCCCCCAGGACAAGGTCCTGTGGGACACCGGCCACCAGTCCTACGTGCACAAGCTGCTCACCGGCCGCCAGGACTTCGCCAAGCTGAAGCAGAAGGGCGGCCTCTCCGGCTACCCCTCGCAGGCCGAGTCCGAGCACGACGTGATCGAGAACAGCCACGCCTCCACCGTCCTCGGCTGGGCCGACGGCCTGGCGAAGGCGAACGAGATCCAGGACCGCGGCGACCACGTGGTCGCGGTCATCGGCGACGGCGCGCTGACCGGCGGCATGGCCTGGGAGGCGCTGAACAACATCGCCGCGGCCAAGGACCGCCCGCTGGTGATCGTCGTGAACGACAACGAGCGCTCCTACGCGCCCACCATCGGCGGCCTCGCGAACCACCTCGCGACCCTGCGCACCACGGACGGCTACGAGCGCTTCCTGGCCCGCGGCAAGGACCTCCTGGAGCGCACCCCGGTCGTCGGCAAGCCCCTCTACGAGACGCTGCACGGCGCCAAGAAGGGCCTCAAGGACTTCATCGCCCCGCAGGGCATGTTCGAGGACCTCGGCCTGAAGTACGTCGGCCCGATCGACGGCCACGACATCGAGGCCCTGGAGTCCGCGCTCACCCGCGCCAAGCGCTTCGGCGGCCCGGTCATCGTGCACTGCCTCACCGAGAAGGGCCGCGGCTACAAGCCCGCCCTCCAGGACGAGGCCGACCGCTTCCACGGCATCGGCCCCATCCACCCCGACACCGGCCTGCCGATCAAGGCCTCCGGCGCCGACTGGACCTCCGTCTTCGGCGACGAGATGGTCAAGCTCGGCCGCGAGCGCGAGGACATCGTCGCGATCACCGCCGCGATGCTCCAGCCGGTCGGCCTGAAGAAGTTCGCCGACGAATTCCCCGAGCGGGTCTACGACGTCGGCATCGCCGAGCAGCACGCGGCGACCAGCGCGGCGGGCCTCGCCCAGGGCGGCCTGCACCCGGTCTTCGCGGTCTACGCGACGTTCCTCAACCGCGCCTTCGACCAGCTCCTCATGGACGTCGCCCTGCACAAGTGCGGGGTCACCTTCGTCCTGGACCGGGCCGGCATCACCGGCACCGACGGCGCCTCGCACAACGGCATGTGGGACATGTCCCTCCTCCAGGTCGTCCCCGGCGTCCGGATCGCCGCGCCGCGCGACGCCGACCAGGTCCGCGCCCAGCTGCGCGAGGCGGTCCAGGTCGAGGACGCCCCCACCGTCGTCCGCTACTCCAAGGGCGCGGTCGGCCCGGCCGTCGAGGCGGTCGGCAAGATCGGCGGCATGGACGTGCTGCGCGAGGCGGGGGCGGACAAGCCGGACGTCCTCCTGGTCTCGGTCGGCGCCCTCGCCCCGATGTGCCTGGAGATCGCCGGCCTCCTCGACAAGCAGGGCATCACGACGACCGTCGTCGACCCCCGCTGGGTCAAGCCGGTCGACGAGGCGATGGCCCCGCTCGCCGAGCGCCACCGCGTCGTCGTCACGGTCGAGGACAACTCCCGCGTGGGCGGCGTCGGTTCGTCCATCGCCCAGGCCCTGCGCGACGCGGGCGTCGACGTCCCGCTGCGCGACTTCGGCATCCCGCCGCGCTTCCTGGAGCACGCCTCCCGCAAGGAGATCATGGCGGAGATCGGCCTCACGGCCCCGGACATCGCCCGCCAGGTGACGGGTCTGGTCTCCAAGCTGGACGGCCGTCGCGAAGCCGCCGCGGTGGACGAGATGGAGCCCGCCCGCGACTGATCGCCTGCGACAGGTCGACCGGGGCCGGCCGATCCCCCATAAGGGGGCTCGACCGGCCCCATTCGCATGAATACGGTTGACTCACCCGCGCGCCGAAGCCAAGTCCTCTCGATCATGTCCGGGAGACGATGCCTACGGAGGTAGCCGGTGAGCACCACGCCAGACACGGGCCCGGAGCGGAGCCGCAACGGCCTGTTCCGGACCAAGTCCATCGAGCAGTCCATCCAGGACACCGAGGAACCCGAGCACAAGCTCAAGAAGACCCTCTCCGCCCTCGACCTCACCGTCTTCGGCGTCGGAGTCGTCATCGGCTCCGGCATCTTCGTCATCACCGGCACGGCCGCCACCGACTACGCGGGCCCCGCCGTGACCATCTCCTTCGTCGTCGCCGCCGTGGTCTGCGCCCTCGCCGCGCTCTGCTACGCGGAGTTCGCCTCGACGGTCCCGGTCGCCGGATCGGCGTACACCTTCGCCTTCGCCTCGCTCGGCGAGTTCCCCGCCTGGATCATCGGCTGGGACCTGATCCTCGAACTGGCCCTGGGCTGCGCGACGGTCGCGGTCGGCTGGTCGGGCTACGTACAGTCCCTCCTCGACAGCTGGGGCATCCCGCTCCCGACGGGGCTCCAGGGCCCCGGCTCGGGGCACGGCTTCAGCTTCAACATCGCCGCGTTCCTGCTGGTCGTCGCCGTGATGACGGTCGTCGTCGTCGGCATGAAGCTGTCGGCCTGGGTGACCTCGGTGGTCGTCGCCATCAAGGTCACGGTCGTCCTGATCGTGATCGCGGTCGGCGCCTTCTTCATCAAGTCCAGCAACTACACCCCGTACATCCCGCCGGCCCAGGACAACAAGAGCGGCTCGGGACTGAGCGCGACACTCCTCGAAGGCATCGCCGGCTTCACCCCGTCCAGCTTCGGCGTGATGGGCATCTTCACCGCCGCGGCCGTCGTCTTCTTCGCGTTCATCGGCTTCGACGTGGTGGCGACCGCGGCCGAGGAGACCCGCAACCCGCAGAAGGACGTCCCGCGCGGCATCCTCGGCTCCCTCGCCATCTGCACCGTCCTGTACGTGGCCGTGGCCGCGGTCGTCACCGGCATGCAGAACTACAAGGACCTGGACCCGGGCGCACCGCTCGCGGAGGCGTTCAAGTCGGTCGGCCACCCGTTCTGGGCGGGCCTGATCTCCTTCGGCGCGGTCATCGGCCTGACGACCGTCTGCATGATCCTGCTGCTCGGCCAGAGCCGCGTCTTCTTCGCGATGAGCCGTGACGGGCTGCTGCCCCCGGTGTTCAGCGCGGTCCACCCCAAGTTCCGCACGCCGTACCGATCGACGATCATCCTGGGCCTCCTGACGGCACTGGTGGCAGGCTTCATCTCCCTCGAAGAGCTCTCCAAGCTCGTCAACATCGGCACGCTCTTCGCCTTCGTCGTCGTGGCACTCGGCGTCCTCATCCTGCGCCGCACCCGCCCCGACCTGCCGCGCGCCTTCAAGGCCCCGTGGGTGCCGTTCCTGCCGATCGCCTCGGTGGCGTGCTCGGTGTGGCTGATGCTGAACCTGTCGGTGGAGACATGGCTGCGGTTCGCCGTGTGGATGGTGGTGGGCGTGGTGATCTACTTCGTGTACGGCCGCGGGCACAGCCGTGCGGCGCGGGGCGCCGCGGGGCGGAGCAACGCACAGTAACGGCGACTTGAACCCTCACCTCCATCTGCCCGCCCCCGTATGTCCCTCCTAAATGGGACATACGGGGGCGGATAGTTTGGCGCCCATGCTCACCGAGGCGCCTTCGTCCCGACCATCCGCATCCGAAGCCGACGAAGCCCCCTCACGACTCCCAAGACGCGCGAACTCCCGCCCCCGCCGCTACTGGCCCCGCCTGCTCCTCACCCTCATGGCCCTGGCCTGCGTGACCCGCGCCCCGTCCTTCACGCGCCCGCTGTGGAACCCGGACGAGGGCTATCTCGCGGTCCAGGCAAGGATGCTGGCGCACGGCGGCACGCTGTACGAAACCGTTGTCGACCGCAAACCCCCGCTGGTCCCCTGGCTCTACGAGGCGGTGTTCGCGCTCTTCGGCTCGGACTCGCTCACGCCGGTGCGGGTGTGCGCGGTGGCGGCGCACGTGGTGACGGCGGTGTTCCTGGCGTCCCTGGCGCGCGGCCGCTGGGGCGACACGGCGGGCTGGACGGCAGGCGTCCTGTACGTCGTGTTGTCCATCGGCCTCAACCCGGAGGACACGCAGGCCGCGACGTTCGAGGTGTTCATGCTGCCGTGGACGGCAGCGGCGCTGTGGTGCGCGGACCGCCGCAGGTGGGGCTGGTGCGGGGCGGCGCTCGCGGGGGCGTTCCTGGCGAAGCAGACCGGGGGAGCGGTGGTGGTGCCGGTGGTGTGGATGTTGTGGCGGGGGGCGGGGAGGCCGAGAGGTGGGTCGCGGCGGGGTGGGCTGTGGCGGTTTGGGCTGCTGCGGTGTGCCATTGGCCTCGCCGCACCGATCGCGGCCGCCGCACTGGCGACCAACCCCGCGGGCTTCCTCTTCTGGACGGTGACGGGGTCGGGCGCGTACGCCTCGATCACCGGCTCCGAACTCCACGTCCTGGTCCGGGGATTGACGAACGCGGCGATCCTTTCGGTGGCGTGCGCGGGCGTGCTGCCGCCGATCGCCCGGGTGCTGCGCATCGCGCGGACGGGCTGCGCAGACCTGTGGCTGTGGCTCGCGTCATCGTCGGTGGCGGTCGCGGCCGGCTTCCACTTCTTCGGCCACTACTACCTCCAACTGGTGCCACCCCTGGCCCTGTTGGGCACGCTGGCGCTGCACATTCTTCCCCGCGACAACCTGCGTCGCTCCTTGGTGGTCACGACATGCTGCGCCGCCCTGTTCCTGTCCTGGGGCCTGCTGGCCCCCCGCGCCGAACTGACCCACGCGGAACGGGTGGCCGCGGCTCTGCGCGACCACTCGTCCCCGGCCGACCGGGTCCTGATCTGGGGCATGCACCCGGAAACGTACTGGCTTGCCGACCGCACCCCGGCAAGCCGCTTCCTGACGGCGGGCCTCCTGACGAACTTCAGCGGGGGGCGGGACGGGGGGAAGGTGGGGGAGCGGCACGGGGTGGCGGGGGGTTGGGGGACGTTCCGGGCGGAACTGCGGAGGAGGCCGCCGGGGGTGGTCGTGGACGATTCGCGGGGGGAGGCGTACGGGCCGGGACGGGTGGGGGGCGGTGGGCCGGCTGCTGCGCGGGTATCGCGAAGTGGCCCGCGTGGACGGAGCCGTGGTGTACGAACGCGTCCAGGCGGGCGGGGAGGCCGCGGGCCGGAGCGGTTAGGAGCCGCCCTTCGCGGGCGACTTCTTCGCCGACTCGGGGATCTCCCGGTCGCTGCGGAGCGCCTTCCACAGGGTGTCGGCCTGCGGCTGCGCGGCCACGACCCGGTTGGGGTCCGCCTTGTCGTGCGCGACCGGCAGCATGATCGTCTCCATGCTCGCCGGGTCGACGCCCTGCATGCTGCGCCCGAACGTGGCGAGCTTCTTGAGCGAGGCGAGTCCGTCGTCGGTCGTGAGCGAAGCGGTCAGACTGTTCGCGATCTTGTACGTCTTGGTCGGGCTGTCCAGTAGATCCTGCTGCTTGATCTCGCTCAACAGGGCGATCATGAACTGCTGCTGGAGCCCGATGCGCCCGAGGTCGGAACCGTCCCCGACGCCGTGCCGGGTCCGCACGAAGGCCAACGACTGCGTGCCGTCCAGCTTGTGCGTGCCCGCGGCGAGGTCGAGCCCGCTGGACTTGTCGTGGATGGGCTTGTCGACGGTGACGCTCACTCCACCGATGGCGTCGACCAGGCCCTTGAACCCGGCGAAGTCGATCTCCACGAAGTGGTCCATGCGCACGCCGGACATCGCCTCGACGGTCTTCACGACACAGGCCGGACCGGCGAGCGAGTACACGGAGTTGAACATCACGCGGTCCGCCGACGGCGTCTTCGTACCGTCGTCCTTGGTGCACCCGGGGCGGGTCACGAGGGTGTCGCGGGGGATGCTCACGGCGGTCGCCCGTGACCGTCCCTCGGGAATGTGCAGCACCATCGCGGTGTCGGACCGGGCCCCGGCGGCCTTGCCGGTCCCGAGCGAGGCGTTCTTGCCCGACCGGGAGTCGGACCCGAGCACCAGGATGTTCTGCCCCGACGCGACGTCGGGAGCTTCTCGGGCCGGTCCCTGCCGATCGCCTTGTCGAGGTCGACGCCGTCGATGTTGCTGTTGAGATTGTTGTAGAGCCGGTAGCCGGTGCCGCCCGCGGCGAGGACGAGGACCAACAGGGTCCACAGAATGATCCGGCGCACGCGTCTGCCGCGGGTCTTCTGCTTGCGACGGCCACGCTGTGCGGAGGGGTCGAACGACGGCGCGAGGTGGTGGAGGTGTGGCTCATCGTGCCTGAGTCCTTGTGAGTCGTGCCCGTGGGGCGGGCGTTCGGTGTGAGGACTCGGGTGGGGGGGAGAGAGAGCCGGTCCGCGAGGTGCTGGGGGCTGCCGCGTACGGCACTCCCGACGTGGCGCTCGTCCGAGACGGCGCTCCTGATGCGCCCATCCACACCTGCGGCGAGACTCAGGAAGGTACGCCAAGCCATGCGGAGAAGGTCGCCAGAACTCCGGGATCCCGCCCGGCCATGGGTGGAGAGCGAGTGCGTGTCGCATCCGCCGCCGCGCACGGGCAGTGGCTCACGACCGGAAAGGGCGGGTCGGCTGAGCCTGTACGCCCCCGCCGAGGGTGGCCTGTTGAGGTGGACCGAGAGCGCCGTTGGTGGGAGGACCTGGGAGGGGCGGGGCTCCACGCGCGGTCGGTGCCGATCGCGCTGAGCGACGGCCGGATCGAGGTCGTCTCCGCCGCCGAGACCGGAGTGTTCGTCTGGGGGGCAGGTGCGGCCCGGTGAGGCCTTCACTGGGCCCCGCGGCTTCGGCCTCCACCCGGTGCCCGGAACGCTCGCGGTTGTCCAAAGCACCCGTGAGCGGGCGGAAGTTGCTCAACGGAATAGAGGCCTCGGGGTCCTGTCCCGTCGAGTACCGGTTCGCGCATGCCAAGAACGGCAACCGGCATCTGGTCGTCGTCTTCGCAAACTTCTCCGCGCCCGACGAATACGGCTGGTCGAACGGCGTCTTCGACAATCTGCGGGCGAACATCCTCTGGATCCGCGACAAGTTCGACGGCAAGAACACCTACTACTGGTGCAAGGGAATGGACTTCTCCCTGGAGCAGTCCGTCATCAGGCTGATCTCCAACGTCATGAAGTCCCTCGGTCTCACACCCGACCAGGTCACCATGTGGGGCGGATCCAAGGGCGGCAGCGCGGCCCTGTACTTCGGTCTGCGCTACGGATTCCGCAACATCGTCTCCATCGTGCCCCAGTTCCTCGTGGGCACGTACGTCGAGGGCAAGCACCCCACCGTGGCCCAGTACATGACGGGCGACGGCAACCGGCAGGAGAACGTAAGGGCCCTGGACGCGATCATCCCCGATCTGGTGCGGTCCGAGACGCACACCGACGCCAACATCTACCTGCTGTCGTCACCGCAGGACGAACAGTTCCCCGTCCAGGTCGAGCCGTTCCTGGGGCTGTTCCAGAGATACCGCAACTTCAACTTCGTCTTCAGCGAGTCCCCCTTCATCACCAACCACACCGACGTGACACGACGGAACGTGCCGGTGCTGATGGGGCTCATCAACTTCCTCATCGACGGAATGGCCCCGCACATCGGGTTCGTGCGCAATGGCAATGAGCAGCCGGAACCTCCACAGTGCTCGGCGTCCCGGTCGGCGTGCCGGCCAACGGCTACTACGGAGGTACCTACTGACCGTCCTGCGTCGGCCGGTCCCCCCGTTCCCGGCCGACGTCGCGGACCGCGCGCGGTCCCACCGTGCTCGCACCCAGTTCCGCCACCCGCCTCCGCAGCTCCCGGTCCGCCGTCACCACCACACACGCCCCCTCGGCCCTCGCCGCCACCGCCACGATGTGGTCGTCGCCCTCGCCGGAGGCGTTCTCCACCCGTACGCCGGGCACGGGCTCGACGCCGCGGGCCCGGCCCTCCAGGACCAGCACCACGTCCTCGTCGGGGTGCTCCCGCGCGTACTCGGCCAACCGGTCGCGCAGCCGCTCCGCCGCCGCGCGCCGATCCCGCCACCACCCGTCAGGCACGGATCCGACCACGTTCGCGCCGTCCACCACCAGGAGCGTCGTCATGGTCGCTCGCCCTTCTGCCACAGGTTCGTGACCCGGCCGAGCGCCGCGACGGCGTCTGCCGTGCGCTGTCCGTCCGTACGGATCCGGTTGCTGAACTCGATGTGCAGGAACGCTACGTGTTCCGCCGCCGCCTTGCGGCCCTGCACGTTCGTGCGGCCCTCCAGGGGGCAGGAGGCGGACCAGGCGCGGCACACGGGGAAGCCCCGGTCGTGCAGGGCGTCGGCGAGGAGCCGGCCCTCGGGGCGGGCGACCGTGCCGCGGCCCGTGGAGACGACTGCGTCGCGGCCCGGTGCGGAGGAGTCGGCGAAACCGTGGACCTGCACGGCGGGCAGACCGCGTTCGGCCAGCGCGGCGCAGACGGCGTCGAACACGGTGTCCTTGCGGTGTGCGACGTCCGCCGCGTCGCCCTCACCGGCCGCGCGGTGCGCGCCCGCAAGGACCATGAGGCCTCCGGGCGCACCACGCAGGACGCCGACACCGAGGCGTTCCGTGTTCCGGTCCGCGACCGGGTGCGGCACCTGGACCGTCCAGCGGTCGCTCGCGGGTGTGGCGTCCTGTGCGAGGTAGACCCGGCCCCAGCCGCGAGGCGCGGGTCCGGCGTCGCTGCGATCGGCGACTTCCGTATAACGGCGCCCCGTCGCGCTGTCGGTCAGCATGCGGACGGTGAAGTCGATGTCGGCGAGGGCGCGTCGAGCCGCGGT
Source organism: Streptomyces sp. NPDC051684 (assembly GCF_044453445.1). Lineage (NCBI taxonomy): Bacteria > Bacillati > Actinomycetota > Actinomycetes > Kitasatosporales > Streptomycetaceae > Streptomyces > Streptomyces sp. NPDC051684. The sequence goes on from NZ_JBITCS010000006.1 coordinate 201,925, forward strand.
ACGGTCCCCGTCGAGCAGCAGCCGCACGCCCCGCGCCACCGTGTCGCGGTCGCGGCGGGACGGTTCCTGGTACCCGGAGCCGGGTCGGAAGCGCGCCGTGTAGTCGTCGACGCGGGCCATCAGGTCGACGCCCGAGCGGCTGTCGGGTCGGGCGCGGGTGTCCGGCTCCCGGTCGCCGCCACAGGCCGTCAGCAGGCCGGTGGCGGTGGTGACAACGACAAGGATTGTTGCAATTGTGACCGTCTTCAGCTGGTTGGGCGTCATAGTTGTATAAAACTATCCCGGTGAACAGATGCCTCTCCCGTGTTCCCGGCCGGACCGGTTCGGCCCGCCGGACCCGCTCGCCCCGTCTCGTGATATCCGGTGCCTCCCTGTCCGTCCTTCTCGCGGGTGCCACCGCCTGCGGGCCGTTCGGACAGGATGACGACAAGGCCGCCCCCACCGGCCCCTCGTTCACCGTCGCCGCGGCCGGCGACATCCTCATCCACCCGGAACTCACCGATCAGGCCCGCAAGGACGCGAAGACCACGGGCAAGGGCGAGAAGGGCATCGACTTCGGTCCGATGCTGGCCGCGGTCGAACCGGTCATCGGCAAGGCCGACCTGGCCATCTGCCACTTCGAGCCGGTCGCGGGCAAGCCCGGCGGGCCCTTCGAGGGCTTCCCCGCCTTCCGGGTGCCGCCGCAGATCGCCACGACGATCAAGGATGTCGGCTACGACACCTGCTCCACCGCCTCCAACCACACCCTCGACCACGGCTCCGCCGGCGTCACCGACACGCTGAACGTGCTCGACAAGGCGGGCCTCAAGCACACGGGTTCGGCCCGCAGCGCCGCCGAGGCCGCCAAGCCGCTGATCATGGACGTCAACGGCGTCAAGGTCGCCCAGCTCTCCTACGCCTTCGGGTTCAACGGCAACGAGTTGCCCAAGAGCAAGCCCTGGCTGGCGAACGAGACCGATTTCGACGCCATCGCCGCCGCGGAGAAGCGGGCCCGTGAGGCCGGTGCCGACGTGGTGATCCTCTCCATCCACTGGGGCCGCGAGTATCACTCCGACCCGAGCCGCTCCCAGCTCGCCCTCGGCCGCAGAATCGCCGAGAAGACCGGCATCAACCTGGTGATCGGCCACCACGCGCATGTCGTGCAGCCGATGGAGAAGGTGGACGGCACCTGGATCGCGTACGGGCTCGGGAACCAGGTCGCACGGCACGAGGTGCCCACGGGGCTGACCGAGGAGGGTGTCGTCGGCTGGTTCGAGTTCAGCAAGCGGGGCGGTGACTGGGACGTGCGGGCCAAGTACGTGCCCACCCTCACCGAGATCCCGCCGGACCCCGACGCCTCGGGCGCGGTGCCGGACGGCGCGGTCAAGGACCACCGGCTCGTCGACGTGGCCGCGGCCCTCAAGGGAGGCGAGGTGGCCGGGCAGGAGCGCGCCCGCTACCGGCTGGCGTTCCGGCGCACCGAGGGTACGTTGCTCAATCGCGGCGCCACCGAGGACGGCCTGGAGGCGCTGGAGCCGCTGCCGAACTGAGCGCTCCCCGTGGCCTCTTCGAGGGGCCCGGTGGGACATCTGAGGCTCGTGTGAGGCATGGGTCACACTTCCCCCTCATTCGTACAACCATTTGAGTCCCGGTCGGGTCAGAAGCATCCGGATCGCCGGAATCTGCCCACGGTCCCGCGCCCATGCGCGCCCTGACCCGCCCGAGAGGAGCCCTCCCTTGGCCGCTTCGCGTACGAAGCGGCGGCACAAGGTCCGCCGACGATCCGACATGTCCCTTCTGGGAGGCATTCGCCCGCCCATCGCGGTGCTGTCGGTTCTGCTTCTCGTCCTCGCGGGGGTCACCGCCCTCACCCTCGGACGTCTCGACAACGCGGGCCTGCCGAAGGCGGTGATGACGTCACAGCAGCACTTCGCGGAGGACGGTGCGATCGCGCTGCGCGCCTCCGTCGACGAGGGCGTCACCGACCTGACGCGGACGGCCGCGCTGTTCAACGCCGGAGACCCGGTGCCCGCCGACGCCGTCCTCGACAAGATCGGCAACGTCTACCAGAAGTGGAACGGCAGCGCCGTCGTCGAGATCAAGACCGGCAAGCTGCTCGCCGCCCGCGGCGAGAACGTCCCGCTGACCGCGATCGACCGCAGCAAGCTCGGCGCCGAGGACGGACTCGCCCCGCGCATGGTGCGCCTGGAGAACGGCGAGAGCCGGCTGCTCTCTTTCGGGCTGCTCGCTTGGAAGGGGCGGCCGCAGCAACTGATCGTCACCTCGGCGAGCCTCAAGTTCCCCGGCATCAGCCTCGGAAAGTTCCGTTCCATCGCCGTCGTCGACTCCGCCGGCACCGTGCTCAGCAGCGACGGAGTCCCCGAGCCGGAGCAGGTCCGCACCGATACTCAGCGCGAAGAGGCCAAGGAGTCCGACCGCCGGCTCAAGGCGTTCGCCAAGACCGCCGCGCGCAAGGCCGAACAGAACCCCCTCCAGTCGAAGGAGCCCGGCTCCGGTGGCTTCACCGGCGTCAGCGGCAGTCTCACCGGCGACCGCTACCTGGGTGAGCGGCAGATCGCCGGATACGCCGCGCTGGCCGCGCCCGAGGCCGGCGAGACCACCGTCGCCACCTCGCTCGGCCTCAGCGTCGTCGCCATGACGAAGGTCGCCGAGGACCCGCTGACCACGAGCAGTCCCGTGTTCGGCCTGCTCGCCGCGGCCGCCCTCCTCGTCATCGGCGGCCTCACCGTCGCCTTCCTGCTCGGTACGGTGCAACGCCCGCTCATCCGGCTGTTCCTGGAGAGCCGCCGCCTCACTCGCGGCGACCTCGCCCGCCCGGTCGCCGTGCCGCGGCGCGGCGAGGCCGCCCGGATCGGCGTTGCCCTGGAGCGGCTGCGCCGACAGCTTCTCGACCAGAGCCCCGAGGACAGTGCGCACGACGCCCCGGCGGTACGCCGCCGCCGCGGAGCCCGCGCCCTCGTGGCGGTCGCGGCCGTGCTGCTGCTCGTGTGGTGCGCCCCGCTGTTGCTCCTGCTCAACCGGGCGGGTGACACCGTCGTCGTGCCGCAGCAGATGGTCAACGACCAGCGCGAACGCACCGACACCCTCAGCGACCGGGTGCGTCGCGCCCTCAACGAGGGGCAGGCGGACCTCGCCTCCGTCGCCTCGCTGATCGGCGACGGCACCAGCCCCGCGGACATGACCGAGGTGCTGGAACGCACCATGAGCGAGCACACCCGCTACCAGTCGATCTACGTCCTGGACGCCAAGGGCGGCGTCCTCGCCAAGGCAGGCGGCGACGTGCACAGCCCAAAGGGCGAGGCCCCTTCGACGAAGGCCGTCCGGGTCCTCGACGACGAGGGCAAGACACCCGTCATCCTCGGCACCGCCGAACTGCCCGGACGCGGCGGCGCCGCGGTGGTCGGCGAGATCCGCGTCGATTTCCTCAACTCCGTGCTGAAGCGGCCCGGACTCGGTGACGTCAGGGTCGTCGACGCGAAGCACCGCATCATCGGCGGCAACACCGGCTACCTCGCCTTCCACGGCCTGCCCGGCAGCCGCCTCGACGAACTGGTCGACGGCAGCAACCAGAAGGTGGGCCTGGCGCCGCGCCCCAGCGGCGTGATGTTCCGCGACGGCGGCGACATCCGGATCGCGGCGGCGGCGCCCTTCGTGGGCGGCGGAGCCGCGAAGTCCCTCGGCTGGACCGTGGTGAGCTGGCAGCCCGCGTCCGGCCTCGCCATCCCCGCGTACACGTACCAGGACCGCACCGTGCTCGCGGGCCTGCTCGGTGCCACGGCAGCCGCCGCGTGCCTGGGCTGGCTGCACATCGTCGTCGTGCGGCCGCTGCGCGAACTGGCCCGCCAGGCCGAGCGCCTGGCGGACGGCGACCGCAAGACGGTGCTCTTCCCGCGCCACCACGACGAGGTCGGCGCCGTCGCCCGCAGCCTCGAACTCGTACGCCAGCAGTTGCAGGGACAGCGGCAACAGCAGCGACGGCAGGGCGCGCACCCGCGCACGCCTGCCGGAGCCCGTAGGAACTAGGAATCATCGTGCTCTTCCTCTACACCGTGCTCGTGGTGTGCGGAGCCGTCCTGCTGATCGCCGGTGTGATCGAACAGCGACGACACTTCGTCAACCTCGAACACATACCGACCCGCGTGCTCGTCAACGGCATCCGCGGCAAGTCGTCCATCACCCGCCTGTGCGCGGGCGCCCTGCGCGGCGGCGACCTGACCACGGTCGCCAAGACCACCGGCACCGCCGCCCGCTTCATCCACCCGGACGCCACCGAGGAGCCGGTCTATCGCAAGTTCGGCATCGCCAACGTCGTCGAGCAGATCGGCATCGTGCGCCGCGCCGCCGCGTACCACCCGGACGCCCTGGTCATCGAGTGCATGGCCGTCATGCCCGCACTTCAGGAGATCAACCAGTCCAAGCTGATCCGCTCCACGATCGGCGTGCTCTGCAACGTCCGCGAGGACCACCTCGCAGAGATGGGCCCCACCCTCGACGACGTCGCCCGGTCGCTGTGCCGCTCCATGCCCGAGAACGGCATCTGCGTCACCGCCGAGGTGGACCGCTTCCACATCCTCCAGGAGGAGGCGGACGCCCGGAACTGCGAGCTGGTCTACGCCGACCCCGAGATGGTCACCGACGAGGAACTGCGCGGCTTCAGCTGGTTCACGTTCAAGGAGAACGTGGCCATCGCCCTCGTCGTCGCCGGCCTCCTCGGCGTCGAGCGGCAGACCGCGCTCCAGGGCATGTACGACGCGCCGCCGGACCCGGGCGTCCTGTCCGTCGAGCGCTACATCGCTCCCGAGGACAAAAAGCTCCGCTTCGCCAATGTCTTCGCGGCGAACGACCCCGAGTCAACGCTGATGAACATCAACCAGCTGCTCGACCTGGGCGCCATCCACCGCCCCCTCAACGTCGTCATCAACTGCCGCCCCGACCGCGTCGAACGCAACGGGCAGATGGGCGAGATCATCCCCGACCTCGACCCCGAGCACGTCTTCGTCATCGGCCACCCCGCCAAGTCCGCGATCGATGCGATCCCCGCGGCCTACCGCGACCGCGCCGTCGACCTCGGGGGCGACCGCCGCGACCCCGGCGAGTTCATGGGCCGGTTGCTGGACCGTCTCGGCCGCGACTCCTCGCTCGTGGCGATCGGCAACATCCACGGCCAGGGCGAGCACCTCCTGGATTACCTCGCCGAACTCCCGGCGGACGAGACCCCGGACGAGGCCGACCTGGACATCGCGGCCGAGATGCCGCAGCACGTCGAGACGGTCCAGCTGTACGCGCCGCGCATCGATCCGTACCAGCAGTACTCGCCCGCGTACGAGGAGCGGTACGCCGCGCCGCCCGCCGTGCCCGTGCAACGGACCGACAGCCAGTACCAGTACCCCGTACCGCAGCTCGAACCGGTTCGCCCGCGCGGCATGTTCGACCCCGTCGTACCCCCCGCCCCGCCCGCCGACGACTTCGAGCAGTGGCACAACTCAGCAGGAGAGCAGCACCGTTGATTCCCTCCGTCCTCACGCCCGAGATCGCCGCGGTCGGCATCGCCATCGGGCTGCTGTTCTCCCTGATCTGCTACCTGACCACGAACCTGTCGCCCGGCGGCATGATCACGCCCGGCTGGCTGGCCCTCACGCTCGTCGAGGACCTCCAGCGCGCGGCGATGGTGCTCGGTGTCACCGTCCTGACGTACGTCGGCACCCTGCTGATGCAGAAGTTCGTGATCCTCTACGGCAAGCGGCTGTTCGCGGCCGTCGTGCTGCTCGGCGTCACGCTCCAGGCGACGGTCATGATCGTCCTCTCCCTGGAATTCCCTCTGATGTACGCGAACCAGACTCTCGGCTTCATCGTGCCCGGCCTGATCGCCTACCAGCTGGTCCGCCAGCCCAAGGGCCCCACTCTCCTCGCGACCGGCTCGGTGACGCTGATGGCCTACGTCGTCCTGACCGCGGGCATCCTCCTCGGCTTCATGCCGTCCGCCTGACCCCACCTGTTCCCAGACCGGAGCCGAACTCCCATGCCCCCCAAGAAGAAGCGCCCCGTCCTGCACACCGTCACCGTCCTCGCCCTGCTTGGCGCGAGCGGCTACCTCACGGTCGAACTGAAGAAGGACACGGACGCCAAGGCCCCCACGGTGCAGGCGGTCACCGACTCCCCGCTCCTGGAGACCAGCGGTGGTGAGAAGGGTGGCAAGCAGACCTGGGAGCGCCTGAAGAACCCCGAGCGCTCCGTGCTGCGCGGCGAGGGCGGCCAGGTACTCGCCACGTTCACCGACGGCGCCCGTACCGCGACTCTCAAGGGCCCCTCCCGCACCTTCAGTGAGCCCACGAACACCAAGTCCAAGGTCGTGACCGAGGACTGGGTACGGCTCATGCCGGAGGCCTGGCGCAAGGGCGCCGAGAAGCAGCAATGGTTCAAGGACTGGTTCAAGCAGTACTACGGCAGCGAAGAGGGCGACCTTTTCTCCTACGCCTTCCAGTACGTGGAAGGAGCACCCGTCAAGAAGGACGACGAGGGACTTCAGTACGCGGGCGACGCCTTCTTCGGCCCGTTCAAGAAGGACGGCGTGGACCGCCTCGAACAGAACGATTTCTACGACTACTTGGGCATCCCCTACACCTTCCGCAATGGAACGACCCTGCAGCCGCACGCGGACCGCCTGCATTCCCTGGACTGCTCCGGATTCATGCGCATGGTGTTCGGTTACCGGGCCCGCTTCCCGCTGGCGGCCACCAACAAGGTGGGCGACGGCCTGCCACGCACCGCGGACGGCATGGCCCGCTCCAAGGTGGGCGTCGACATCGTCAAGCTTCGGGGCCCGGCGCCCTGGTACACCCGCCCCACCAACATCGACGTGCTCCAACCCGGCGACCTGCTCTTCTTCAAGATGGACCACCGTACGAGCAACCACATGGACCACGTCGCCCTCTACCTCGGCCTGGACACCAATGGCCACCGCGTCTTCGTCTCCAGCCGCAAGGAGGTCAACGGACCGACCATGGGCGACCAGGGCGGCACCTCACGGGTCGACGGCAACGGCTTCTACGCAGGGCTGTTCCGCAGTGCCAAGCGCCTGTGACGCCCGGGCCGCCGAGGGCCCGAGCGCCCCGCCTAGGGCCTGTCGTTTGGATCAGGCCGGATCAGGGAGCGGGGCCTGGTGCGTGCGATCGCAAGGCGGAGGAGGGAGGCGACGCGGAGCGTCGTCGACCGACGACAACGCCGCGAGCGTGCGTGCCAGGCCCCGCGAGCCCGGCCTGATCCAAACGACAAGCCCTAAGCTGGGCCCTGTGAACGGCGACTGGCTGATCGTTGGGCGCGACGGCGCCCTCTGTGCGTACGCGTACGCCCCCGAAGACAACGCGGTCGTCTGCCGCGTCGAGCAGCACCCCGAAGCCCCCTGGTCACCACCCCGCACGGTGGGCGGTGACCAGCGCGTGCGCCCGGACCTCGCCGTCGCCCGCAGCGCCGAGGGATACGCCCACCTCGCCACCTGGCGCCCCACCCTCCCCGGCGAGTCCGGACTCGTGCACTCGACGCACTTCCAGTCGCACCTCGCCGCGCTCGACTGGAACCCCATCGGTCACCCGAACAAGAAGGGCGACCGCACCGGGCCGCCCGCCGTCGCCGTCGACGCGCAGGGGCGCGCCCACGTGTTCGTGGGCAACAAGGGTGGTGGCGTCAGCATGCGCGCGCAGTTGGAGAAGGGCGGCTGGGGGCCGTGGACCGACCTCAAGGGGACGGACGTCCGCGGTGAACTCGCCGCCGTGGCAGGGGAGTCGGGGCTGATCACGCTGTACGCTGCGACCTTGGACGGGATCCTGCGCTGGCGTCAGGAGAAGCCGGGCGCGACACCGGTCCAGGACGAGAAGCCGCAACCGGCGTCGCCCCGCCCGCACACCCTGCGGGCGCTGGCCACGTCCTCGGCACACACCACCCTCTTCTACGCAGACGACGACGGCGGGTTGTACGCCTGGCGCGGCGAGAGCGACCCGGTCCGTCTGGTGGCGGCCGCCGGGGACGGGCCATTGACGGCGATGCGCTGCCAACTGGACGACGTCGACTGCACGTTGCTGGCCCAGCGTGCGAGTGGCGGGCGGGTCGAGTTCGCCGCGTACCCCACGGAGCTGGAGAGCGCGGGCGCCTGGTGGACGGAGTCCGGGGACCCGGTTCCGTCCGACGCCCGCATCGCCCTGGCCGACGACGCCGGCCGTGTCGTCGCGGCGGTGTACGTTCCCGGCAGCCCGGACCGCATGCTCCTCACACGCCGGAAGGACGAGCCCGGCCTGGCCCTCGAGGCGTGGCGGCAGGTGGTCTGACCGCGCCGCACACGCGGACGGCCGCCCCCGCACAGCGGGAGCGGCCGTCGCGAAACGGGGTCGGGCTACGCGGGGACCGAAGCCACCCCGGCCGCCAGGAACTTCTTCCCGGTGACCCGCTCGGAGACGCCCGCCCGGTCCAGGTACGGCGTGATGCCGCCCAGGTGGAAGGGCCAGCCCGCGCCGGTGATCAGGCAGAGGTCGATGTCCTGGGCCTCGGCGACGACGTTCTCGTCGAGCATCAGGCCGATCTCCTGGGCCACCGCGTCGAGGACGCGGTCGCGGGTCTGCTCCTCGGAGAGGACCACGTCGCCCTGCTTCAGCAGCGCCGCGACCTCCGGGTCCAGCTCCGGCTTGCCGGAGTCGTAGACGTAGAAGCCGCGCTTGCCGGCCTTGACCACGGCCGCCAGGTTCGGGGACACCGTGAAGCGGTCCGGGAAGGCGCGGTTCAGGGTCTCCGAGACGTGCAGGCCGATGGCCGGGCCGACCAGCTCCAGGAGGACCAGCGGGGACATCGGGAGGCCGAGCGGCTCGACGGCCTTCTCGGCGACCGCGACCGGCGTGCCCTCGTCGATGACGTTCTGGATCTCGCCCATGAAGCGGGTCAGGATGCGGTTGACCACGAACGCCGGGGCGTCCTTGACCAGTACCGCGGTCTTCTTCAGCTTCTTGGCGACGCCGAACGCCGTCGCCAGCGCCGCGTCGTCCGTCTGCTCGCCGCGGACGATCTCCAGGAGCGGGAGGATCGCGACCGGATTGAAGAAGTGGAAGCCGACCACGCGCTCGGGGTGCTTCAGCTTCGACGCCATCTCCGAGATGGAGAGGGACGAGGTGTTGGTCGCCAGGATGGCGTGGGCCGGGGCGACCGCCTCGACCTCCGCGAACACCTGCTGCTTGACGCCGATCTCCTCGAAGACGGCCTCGATGATGAAGTCGGCGTCCGCGAAGCCCTCGGCCTTGTCGAGGACGCCCGACACCAGGCCCTTGAGGCGGTTCGCCTTGTCCTGGTTGATGCGGCCCTTGCCGAGCAGCTTCTCGATCTCGGCGTGGACGTAGCCCACACCCTTGTCCACGCGCTCCTGGTCGATGTCCGTGAGGACGACCGGGACCTCCAGGCGACGCAGGAAGAGGAGGGCCAGCTGCGAAGCCATCAGGCCCGCGCCGACCACGCCGACCTTCGTCACCGGGCGCGCCAGGTTCTTGTCCGGGGCGCCGGCGGGACGCTTGGCGCGCTTCTGGACGAGGTTGAACGCGTAGATGCCGGAGCGGAGTTCGCCGCCCATGATCAGGTCCGCGAGGGCCTGGTCCTCGGCGTCGAAACCGGCCTGGAGATCGCCGGACTTCGCGTTCGCGATGATGTCGAGCGCGCGGTACGCGGCCGGGGCGGCGCCGTGCACCTTGGAGTCGGCGATGAACTTGCCGCGCGCCACGGCCTGGTCCCAGGCCTCGCCGCGGTCGACGTCCGGGCGCTCGACCTTGACGTCGCCCTTGAGGACCTGAGCGGTCCAGATGAGGGACTGCTCCAGGAAGTCCGCGCCCTCGAACAGCGCGTCGGCGATGCCCAGCTCGTAGACCTGCACGCCCTTGAGCTGCTTGTTCTGGTTGAGGCTGTTCTCGATGATGACCGAGACGGCCCTGTCCGCGCCGATCAGGTTCGGGAGCAGGGCGCAGCCGCCCCAGCCCGGAACCAGGCCGAGGAAGACCTCGGGCAGCGAGAAGGCCGGGAGGGCCTTCGAGACGGTGCGGTAGCTGCAGTGCAGGCCGACCTCGACGCCGCCGCCCATCGCCGCGCCGTTGTAGTACGCGAACGTGGGGACCGCGAGGGCGGACAGGCGCTTGAAGACCTCGTGGCCGCCCTTGCCGATGGCGAGCGCGTCGTCGTGCTTCTTCAGCAGCTCGACGCCCTTGAGGTCGGCCCCGACCGCGAAGATGAACGGCTTGCCGGTGACGCCGACACCGACGATGTCGCCCTCGGCGGCCTCCTTCTCGACCTGGTCGATCGCCGCGTTCAGGTTGGCGAGGGACGCCGGGCCGAACGTGGTCGGCTTGGTGTGGTCCAGGCCGTTGTCCAGCGTGATGAGGGCGAACTTGCCCGCGCCGTACGGGAGGTCGAGGTGGCGTACGTGCGCCGACGTGACGACCTCGTCCTCGAAGAGGGCGGATGCGCCCTTCAGGAGCTCAGCGGTGGTGGTGCTCACTTGTCGCCTCCGGCGTCCTTGTGGTGCGGGTTCTCCCAGATGACCGTGGCGCCCATGCCGAAGCCGACGCACATGGTCGTGAGGCCGTAACGGACCTCCGGCTGCTCCTCGAACTGGCGGGCCAGCTGCGTCATCAGGCGGACGCCGGAGGAGGCGAGCGGGTGGCCGTACGCGATGGCGCCGCCGTACTGGTTGACGCGCGCGTCGTCGTCGGCGATGCCGTAGTGGTCGAGGAAGGCCAGGACCTGGACGGCGAAGGCCTCGTTGATCTCGAAGAGGTTGATGTCCTCGATGCCGAGGCCCGCCTTGGCGAGGGCCTTCTCCGTGGCCGGGATCGGGCCGTAGCCCATGACCTCCGGCTCCACGCCCGCGAAGGCGTAGGAGACGAGGCGCATCTTGACCGGGAGGTTGTTCTCGCGGGCGAAGTCCTCGGAGGCGATGATCGAGGCCGTCGCGCCGTCGTTGAGACCGGCCGCGTTGCCGGCCGTGACACGGCCGTGCGTACGGAACGGGGTCTTGAGGCCCGAGAGGCTCTCCAGGGTGGTGCCCGGGCGCATCGGCTCGTCGGCCGTGACCAGGCCCCAGCCGGTCTCGCCGACCTCGGCGTTGGTGTTGCGCACGGAGATCGGGACGAGGTCCTGCTGGATCTTGCCGTTCGCGTACGCCTTCGCCGCCTTCTCCTGCGAGCGCACGGCGTATTCGTCGGAGCGCTGCTTGGTGATGTGCGGGTAGCGGTCGTGCAGGTTCTCGGCGGTCATGCCCATGAACAGGGCCGACTCGTCCACGAGCTTCTCGCTCACGAACCGCGGGTTCGGGTCGACGCCCTCGCCCATGGGGTGGCGGCCCATGTGCTCGACGCCGCCCGCGATGACGGCGTCGTACGCGCCGAAGGCGATGGAGCCGGCCGTCGTCGTCACGGCGGTGAGCGCGCCCGCGCACATGCGGTCGATGGAGTAGCCGGGGACCGACTGCGGCAGGCCCGCGAGGATGCCCGCGGTGCGGCCGATGGTCAGGCCCTGGTCACCGATCTGCGTGGTCGCGGCGACGGCGACCTCGTCGATCTGGGCGGGGTCCAGGTTCGGGTTGCGGCGCAGCAGCTCCCGGATGGACTTGACGACCAGGTCGTCGGCGCGGGTCTCGTGGTAGATGCCCTTCGGGCCCGCCTTGCCGAACGGGGTGCGGACGCCGTCGACGAAGACGACGTCCCTGACGGTACGAGGCACGATGGCTCTCCTCCAGGTGCGGGAATGCGCTGCCGCGCGGCGCGGTCGTCCCGTACGGATCCGTTTCCGGGTACGCGGACGGCGCGCTGCGAATACCGTCATGCTACTTGCGAGTAACCAAGTCTTGAAGCCCCCTCGGCCGGAGCGGCGAAGGTCACATTTGCGGCGGGGCTTGCGCGGCACCGGGCGCCGCCTTGCCCACCCTGCCGCCCAAGGCTCGGTCGGCATGAGCAAGCCCCGCCGGCGATCGAGGCGCGGGGTCCGGGGCGGAGCCCCGTGGCATAGGGGCGGGTGGGCGGTGCGGACGCACGAACGCCCCCCGGCCCAAGGCCGAGGGGCGTACACGGGGGCCCGGTCAGACGCGGGACGCGAGCGCCGGGAGGAGGACCGGGGTGACCTGCTCGACCTGCCAGTGCCGGGCACCGTGGGAGGTCAGAGCGGCCGACACGGACTCCGCGTCCAGCTCCGCCGGAGGCTCCCAGCACACCCGCCGCACGGTGTCCGGCGTGATCAGGTTCTCCTGCGGCATGGAGAGCGTCTCGGCGAGGGCCGTGACCGCCGCCCGCGCCGCGGAGAGGCGGGCCGCAGCGGCGGGGTCCTTGTCGGCCCAGGCGCGCGGCGGGGGCGGCCCCGTCGTGGGCTGGCCCGGCTGTGGCAGCTCGGACTCCGCCAGCCCCCGCGCCCGGTCGACCGCGGCCTGCCACTGCTCCAGCTGCCGCCGGCCCATGCGGTGGCCGAAGCCGGGCAGCGCGGACAGCGCGTGCACGTTCACCGGCACCGCGAGTGCCGCCTCGACGATCGCCGAGTCACCGAGCACCTTGCCCGGCGAGACGTCCCGCCGCTGCGCGACCTGATCGCGCGCCGTCCACAGCTCGCGGACGATCGCCATCTGACGCCGGCGCCGCACCTTGTGCATGCCGGACGTCCGCCGCCACGGATCCTTGCGCGGCGGCGCGGGCGGGGCCGAGGCGATGGCGTCGAACTCCTCGCGGGCCCACTCCAGCTTGCCCTGCCGGTCGAGCTCCTTCTCCAGCGCGTCACGCAGGTCGACGAGGAGTTCCACGTCGAGCGCGGCATAGCGCAGCCAGGGCTCGGGCAGCGGGCGCGTCGACCAGTCGACGGCGGAGTGGCCCTTCTCCAGTACGTAGCCGAGCACGTTCTCGACCATCGCGCCGAGGCCGACCCGCGGGAACCCGGCGAGCCGTCCGGCCAGCTCGGTGTCGAAGAGCTGCGTGGGTCGCATGCCTATGTCGCGCAGGCACGGCAGGTCCTGCGTCGCGGCGTGCAGGTCCCACTCGGCGTCGCCGATGGCGGTGCCGAGCGAGGAGAGGTCGGGGCAGGCGACCGGATCGATGAGCGCGGTGCCCGCGCCCTCGCGGCGCAGCTGCACCAGATAGGCGCGCTGCCCGTACCGGTAGCCGGACGCGCGCTCGGCGTCGACGGCGACGGGCCCGGTGCCGGCGGCGAAGGCCGCGACGACATCGGCGAGCGAGGCCTCGTCGGCGATCACCGGCGGGATGCCCTCGCGGGGTTCGAGGAGGGGGGTGGGCGCACCGTCGACTGAACCAACAGATCCTTCAGCAGAAGATCCGCCGTCGTCCAGAGGGGCGCCTCCGGTGGTGCGCAGTGAACTGTCTGCTGCGGTCTCTTGGGCGTCGGTCACCTGTCAAGAGTATCTGTGAACGCACGACGCCCGTCGACGGAACGTTACGTCGACGGGCGCGGTGGTGCAGTAAACCGGACGAATCCGGCCACGGGTCGATCAGTGGATGATGCCGGTGCGCAGCGCCACGGCCACCATCCCGGCCCGGTCACCCGTGCCGAGCTTGCGCGCGATGCGGGCGAGGTGGCTCTTGACGGTCAGCGCGGACAGGCCCATGGAGACCCCGATGGCCTTGTTCGACTGGCCCTCGGCGACGAGCCGGAGCACCTCCACTTCGCGTCCGGACAGTTCGCGGTAGCCGCCCGGGTGGCTCGGGGCACCCGGGGGGCGACGGTGCATACGGGCGGCCGCGGCGCCGATGGGGGCGGCGCCTGGCCGGGTGGGCAGGCCGATGTTCGTACGGGTGCCGGTGACGACATAGCCCTTGACGCCGCCCGCGAGGGCGTTGCGCACGGCACCGATGTCGTCGGCGGCGGAGAGGGCGAGGCCGTTGGGCCAGCCCGCGGCTCGGGTTTCGGAGAGGAGCGTCAGGCCGGATCCATCGGGGAGGTGGACGTCGGCGACGCAGATGTCGCGAGGGTTGCCGATGCGGGGACGAGCCTCCGCGACGGACGAGGCCTCGATCACGTCACGAACACCGAGCGCCCACAGGTGGCGGGTCACGGTGGAACGGACGCGGGGGTCGGCCACGACCACCATCGCGGTCGGCTTGTTCGGGCGGTAGGCGACCAGGCTTGAGGGCTGCTCGAGGAGAACGGACACCAGGCCTCCTGGGGTGCGGGACGGAGCCGGCTCGGGGATGAAGCCGGGGGATGAACCGTGCTTTCAAGGTCACAGCAACCTTCGGCAGCAAACCCGCCCGCCTTTAGACAATGATCACGATTTGGTGAGTAACAATGCGAGCAATTCGGACACAGTAGCGATCATTCGAAAGGGTGGCGAATAGTCACGAGTCGCAACCAATCGAACCAAATCAGACCGCCCGGGGCCATTTCGAAAGGACCCGAAACATGAGTCGGCCGCGTCGGAGCTGCTCCGACGCGGCCGAAAAGTGACCCCTGCGAATCGGGGTCAGGAAGGTCGCGGCCCCCGCCGCTGCGGCAGCGTCACCACCGCGCCGTCCGGGCCCTGCGGGCCCGCCGCCACCGGCGGAAGCCCCGCGATCTGGCACAGCACCTCGCACCACGCCGCGAGATGCGCCGCCGTGTCCGGTACGCCGCCCGGGCCCTCGCGCGGCGTCCACGACGCCCGGATCTCGATCTGTGAGGCGGGCGCCCGGTCGCCGAGCCCGCCGAAGTAGTGCGAACTCGCACGGGTGACCGTGCCCGAGGGCTCCCCGTACGACAGCCCGCGGGCCTGCAGCGCGCCCGTCAGCCAGGACCAGGAGACGTCGGGCAGGAGCGGGTCGGCAGCCATCTCGGGTTCGAGTTCGGCCCGGACCAGGGTCACGAGCCGGAAGGTGCCGTGCCAGGCGTCGTGCCCCGCCGGATCGTGCAGCAGGACGAGCCGGCCGTCGGCCAGGTCCTCCTCGCCGTCGACGACCGCGGCCTCGAGCGCGTACGAAAAGGGGGCCAGGCGCTGCGGCGGCCGCGTCGGATCGATCTCGATCTCCGGGCGGAGCCGCGCGGACCGCAGGGCGTCGACCGCCGTACGGAAGGCGGGCGGGGTGGGGTCGTGCTCCTGTGCAGCGTTCATGTCCCGAGCGTTCTGCCCCTCCCGCACCGATTCACTCATCCCGCCTGTCCCGTTGTGGTCGTCGCGCTCGTCGTCCGACCGTCGTCCCTGAGCCGAAGCCATGCCGGGAAGGTTAAGGGGAGCGGGCCCCGCGCGCGGGGAGGGACACCCCTGTGCGAGCCCCCTTCCCCATGTCCTTCACAGGCTGCTGCGCGGGCGTGCGAAACTTTCGGGTGTGAGTGCCAATACCGAGGCCACGGGCCAGCAGCCGTCAGCGACGTACGAACCCACGAAGGCCACCCAGAACTCGGCCTTCCTCAAGGCGTGCAGGCGCGAGCCCGTGCCGCACACGCCGGTGTGGTTCATGCGCCAGGCCGGCCGATCGCTGCCCGAGTACCACAAGGTGCGCGAGGGCATCGCGATGCTGGACTCCTGCATGCGGCCCGACCTGGTCGCCGAGATCACGATGCAGCCGGTGCGCCGGCACGACGTCGACGCGGCGATCTACTTCAGCGACATCGTCGTGCCGCTCAAGGCCATCGGCATCGACCTCGACATTAAGCCCGGCGTCGGCCCGGTCATCGCCAACCCGATCCGCTCGCGCGCCGACCTGGCCCAGCTGCGGGACCTCACCCCCGAGGACGTCTGGTACGTCACCGAGGCCATGGGGCTGCTCACCGCCGAGCTCGGCGAGAAGCCGCTGATCGGCTTCGCGGGCGCCCCGTTCACGCTCGCCAGCTACCTCGTGGAGGGCGGCCCGTCCCGCAACCACGAGCACACCAAGGCGCTCATGTACGGCGACCCGCAGCTCTGGGCCGACCTGGTCGACCGGCTCGCCGAGATCACCTCCGCGTTCCTGAAGGTGCAGATCGAGGCCGGCGCCAGCGCCGTGCAGCTCTTCGACTCGTGGGTGGGCGCACTGGCCCCCGCCGACTACCGGCGCTCCGTGCTGCCCGCGTCGGCCAAGGTCTTCGACGCCGTCGCCTCCTACGGCGTGCCGCGCATCCACTTCGGCGTCGGCACCGGTGAGCTGCTCGGGCTCATGGGCGAGGCCGGCGCGGACGTCGTCGGTGTCGACTGGCGCGTCCCGCTCGACGAGGCCGCGCGCCGCGTCGGCCCCGGCAAGGCGCTCCAGGGCAACTTCGACCCGGCCATCCTGTTCTCCACCCGCGAGGCCGTCGAGACCAGGGCCGACGAGGTCCTCGACGCCGCCGCGGGCCTGGAGGGCCACGTGTTCAACCTCGGCCACGGCGTGCCGCCGAACACCGACCCGGACGCGCTGACCCGGCTCGTCGAGTACGTGCACACGCAGACCGCCAAGTAGTTCCCGCCGTCCGCAGGTCCCTTCGGAATTGCCGAAGGGCCCCTGCGGGGAACGGCCATTGTTCGCGCCCGTCACCTCCGATTGCCTGTGCGGTGCGCCACCCCTCCGGTGGCGCGGGACCGTGGAGGTGGACGTGACCGCGCATGCAGCGTCGCAGGCGGCGGCCGGGCCGGCGAAGGCGCCCGGGGTTCGTCGAGGGGTGTCCTCGAGGGACTGGTGGATCATCGGCCTGCTGCTGGCCTTCTTCACCCTGAACTTCGCCGACAAGGCCGCCGTCGGGCTCGCCGCGCCCGACCTGGAGAAGGACCTCGGGCTCACCGCCGCTCAGTACGGCCTGATGTCGAGCGCCTTCTTCTGGCTGTTCGCGGCGGGCGCCGTCGTCCTCGCGTTGTTCTTCCGGCGGATCGGCTGGCGCTGGTCCGCGGCCGGGCTGATGATCGCGTGGGTGGCGAGCATGGCGCCGCTGACCGTGCCCACGACGGTCGGCGTCGTGATCGCCTCGCGGATGGTGCTCGGCTTCTTCGAGGGCCCGGCGCACGCGCTGTGCCAGTCCGTCGTCGCGGACCGCTTCCCGTCCGAGCGGCGGGCGTTCGCGGGCGCGGTCGTCAACGCGGGCTCCTCCGTCGGGCCGTTGGTCGCCACGCCGCTGCTCACGTGGGTCATCATCACCTGGACCTGGCACGCGGCGTTCATCGTGCTCGTCGTGATCGGGGCGGTGTGGGCGGTGCTGTGGTTGCTCGTGACGCGGAGGGAGCCGGGGATGGGGCCGCGGGGCTCCGCCCCGGCCCCCGCGCCTCAGACGCCGGCGGGGCTTGAGGACGGTGACATCGACGTACCGCTGACCTCGCTGCTGCGCACCGGCAGCTTCTGGGGACTCGCCCTGCTCTCCTTCGCCGGGTACCTCATCTCCTCGCTCAAGGTGTCCTGGCTGCCCTCCTTCCTGCACGACGGGATGGGCTACTCGCGCGGCACGGTGGGGCTGCTCGCCACCCTCCCGTACGGGCTCGCGATCGTCGTGCTGCTCACCGCCGGGCTGATCTCGGGGCGGATGCTGAAGGCCGGGCGTTCGGCGCGGGCCGCGCGCGGGTTCCTGACCATGGGCTATCTCTGCTTCGCGGGCGTCGCCATGATCGCCTTCACGCAGGTGCCGCCGGGCGGGCTCCAACTGGCCCTGGTGGTCGCCGCGTTCTCCATCAACAGCGTGGCGTTCTCGGTGGCCTTCGCGGGCGCCGCCGACTTCCTGCCCCGCAGGCACCGGCCCGGCTTCTTCGGCTGCATCATCGCCGCCTACAGCGTCGCGGGGATCGTCGCGCCGTGGCTGCTCGGCGTCATCGTGGACGCCGCCGACACCGTTTCGCAGGGATACGCCGACGGGTTCCTCGTCGTCGGCATCACCATCTGCGTCTTCGCCGTCGCCGGCGGACTGCTGCTGAACCCGGAGCGCTCGCGCGAGATCCTGCTCGCCGAGACGGCGCGGCGCAGGGCCACGGCGGGTGAGGCCCGATGAACCGGCCCCTGGACGGGCTCCGGGTCCTCGACTTCGGGCAGTACATCGCCGCCCCCGGAGCCGGGCAGAACCTCGCCGACCTCGGCGCCGACGTCATCAAGGTGGAACCCCTCGCGGGCGACCAGGCGCGCGGCATCGGCCCCTTCGGCACCGCCATGGTCCGCGCCAACAACCGCGGCAAGCGCAGCATCGCCGTCGACCTACGAGCGCCCGAGGGCGAGGCAGTGGTCCGCGAGCTGCTCGCCACGGCGGACGTGCTGCTGCACAACTTCCGGCACGGCGTCAGCGAGCGGCTCGGTCTCGGCCCGGACGCGCTGCTCGCCCGCCACCCACGGCTCGTCTACGGCTTCGTCACCGGATTCGGCACGCGCGGCCCGTCCGCGTACCGGGTCGGCCTCGACATCGCGGCGCAGGCCGAGTTCGCCGTCATGGACCTCACCGGGGCGGCGGACGGGGATCCGCAGCGGGTGGGCTTCGCGGTGGCGGACGTGCTGGCGGCGCAGGCCCTTACGTCGGGTGTCCTCGCCGCGTTGTTGCAGCGCGCGGGCACGGGCCGGGGCGACGTCGTGGAGACCTCGCTCATGGAGGCCGTCGTGCACGCGCAGGCGTCCACCTGGGCCGAGCACGAGCTGAGCGGCAACGTGCCGACGCGGCGCGGGAACGGGCAGGCGCTCGCGGCGCCCGCCGCGGACCTCGTGCGGACCCGGGACGGCGGGGCGCTGGTCCTCTCCGCGTACACGGGGGAGAAGTTCGCGGCGTTGTGCGAGGTGATCGGGCGGCCGGAACTGGCCGGCGATGCCCGGTTCGCCTCGAACCCCGCGCGGGTCGAGCACCGGCCGGAGCTTCTCGATCTGCTGCACGACACGCTCGGGCGGCTCGGCCGGGACGAGGCCCTGGAGCGGCTGCGCGGTGCCGGGATCGTGTGCGGGGCCGTGCGGCGCTTCGACGAGCTCGCCGACGACCCCGATGTACGGGCCTCCGGGCTGATCGCGGACATCGGTGACGGGTGCACGGCGCCGACGACCGCGTTCTCGGTGGGCGGGCGGCGTCCTGCGGGTACGCCGCCGGCGCCGCGGGTCGGTGAGCACACGCGGCGGATCCTCGCCGAACTCGGGCTCGGCGAACGGGAGATCGGGGCGCTGGTCGACGGCGGTGTCGTGGTGGCGGCGCCGGACCTCGCGCCCGCCACGCCGGGGCCGGGCCCCTCGTAACCGGTGCGCCGCACCGGGCGCCGCCTTGCCCACCCTGCCTTCCCCAAGCTCTCCTACAAGCTCCGAGCAGGGGAGACCCCATGAGGCGGCAGATTGCCCAAGTCGGGGAGCCCCCCCGGTCACCATCACCCTAGGAGGAATCCGCATGATCGACCCCGATGTGCTCGCGCTCGACTTCGAGGCGCACTTGGAGCGCGTCGCCCGGCTCACCGACGACGTTCTCATCCCCGCCGAGCAGGAGATGGTGGAGGTGGGATCCGTCCCCGCGCACGTCGTCGACACACTCGCCCGGAACGGGCTGTTCGGGGTGTCGATACCGCGGCGGCTCGGCGGGCTCGACTGGTCCATGAGCCAACAGGTGCGGCTGACCATGGAGTTCACCCGCGCGTCGTGCGTGTACCGCTCGCGGTTCTCCACCGTCATCGGCCTGTGCTCGCAGGCGATCCTCGACCACGGCACCGAAGCGCAGCGCGAGACCATGCTGCCGAAGATGGCGGCAGGCGAGCACATCACGGCGTTCGCGCTCACCGAACCCGACGCCGGTTCGGACGCGGGGTCGCTCACCACGACCGCCCGCCGCGTCGACGGCGGCTGGGTCGTCGACGGGCACAAGCGGTACATCACCAACGCCCACTGGGCGGACGAACTCGTGGTGTTCGCCCGCACGGGAGAGCCCGGGGAGGGGGCCGCGGGCGTCTCCGCGTTCCTCGTGCCGCGCGACGCAGAAGGCGTCACGACCCGGCTGCCCACCCGTATGAACGGGCACGCCGAGGCGCCGGTCGCCGAGATCGACCTCGTCGGGGTGCGGGTCGACGACTCCGCGCTGCTCGGCGGCGAACTCGGCGCCGGGTTCAAGGCCGCGCTGCGCGGCATCAACCACGCCCGGCTGCACGTCGCCGCCACCTGCGTGGGCCAGGCCACCCGGATGCTGGAGGAGACCTCCCGGCACCTGTCGGGGCGCGAGCAGTTCGGGGCGCCGCTCGCGGACCTCGGTGCCGTCCAGGCCGACCTCGGCCGCTGCTTCGCCGACCTGGAGGCCGCCCGCGCGCTGACCATGGAGGCGGCGTACGCCTTCGACTCCGGCAGCGTGCCGCGCCACCGCATCGCCGCCGCCAAGCTGTTCGCCTCCGAGATGGCGAGCCGCGTCGCGGACCGCTGCGTCCAGCTCCTCGGCGGCGAGGGCATCGTCGGCGACCACCCGGTGCCGCGGATGTGGCGCGACGTACGGGCGCTGCGGATCTACGAGGGGTCGTCGCCGGTGCACGAGCGCAACCTCGGCCGCGCCGTGACCAGGCAGGTCGGCGTGGACGGGACGCTTCCGGACACTTACCGTGTCACCCGCGGAGCGCCCCTGGGGGCCTAGGACATCGAGGAGGCCCGGTGGAGCTGAGGCAGTTGGAGCAGTTTCTGGCCGTGGTGGACCACGGCGGCCTCGGGCGCGCGGCCGAGCGCCTGTACCTGTCGCAGCCCACCGTGTCCGGGTCCATCCGGGCCCTGGAGCGCGAGCTGAAGGTCGAGCTGTTCCACCGCACCGCGCGCCGCCTCGTGCCCACCTCCGCGGGCCGGCAGCTGGTGCCGCTGGCCCGGCGCGTGCTCGACGACGTGGTCGCCGTCCAGGACGCGATGCGCAGCGCCCGCGAGGTCGGCGGGGGCGTCCTCACGGTGATGTGCACGCCCGACATGTCCGGGGAGGCGGTGGCGTCCTGGGCGGGCGGGTTCACGCGCGCGTACCCTGCGGTCCGGCTCGACATCAGCGAGGTCGGTTCCCGGCACGAACTCGTGGCGGCGGTCGCCGACGGGCGGGCCGAACTGGGCTTCACGCTCGCCCCCGAAGAACTCCGCGGCGATCTCGACTTCATCGAGCTGGGGGTGCAGCGGCTGCTGCTGGTGCGCCCCGAGGGGCATGCGCCCGCGACGCGTGCCGGGAGGGTGCCCCTCGCCGAGCTCGGCGACCTGCCGCTCGCCCGCCGCCAGATCACCCGCAACGAGGAGGACGCCGTGCAGGCCGCGCTGGCCGCACACGGCGTCGCCCCGACCACCGGCGCGACCGTGACCAGCAGGAACGCGCAGCTGACCTTCGTGCTCCGGTCCGGGTTCCAGGCGTTCCTGCCGCTGCGGATGTGTGCGACGGCGCTCGACGCCGGAGCCGAGGTCGTCGAGACCGACCCGCTCATCGAATCGCCGTTCGGCGTCGTGCACCGTGCCGGTGAACTCGCCCCCGCGGCGCAGCAGTTCGTAGCCGACGTCCAGTCGGCGCTGCGGGCCTGGTTCGATGCCATCACGGCCGGGCGCGAGGCGGGGCTCGGCCTCGTGGACGCGGTGGTGGCGGCCCGGGAAGCGGCGCTCTGAGCCGGCGTCAGCCTGCCCGTACCGCCGCCACCGCCTTGCGCGCCGCCACCAGGACCGGGTCCCACACCGGTGAGAACGGTGGCGCGTAGCCCAGGTCGAGCGCCGTCATCTGCTCCACCGTCATGCCCGCGGTCAGCGCGACCGCCGCCACGTCGACCCGCTTGGCCGCGCCCTCGCGGCCCACGATCTGCACGCCGAGCAGCCGGCCCGTGCGCCGCTCGGCCAGCATCTTCACCGTCATCAGCGCCGCGCCGGGGTAGTAGCCCGCCCTGCTCGTCGACTCGATGGTGACGGTCACGTACTGGAGGCCCGCGCGATGTGCGTCCTTCTCACGCAGGCCCGTGCGGGCGATCTCCAGGTCGCACACCTTGCTGACGGCCGTGCCGACGACGCCGGGGAACGTCGCGTAGTCCCCGCCGACGTTGGCGCCGATGACCTGGCCGTGCTTGTTGGCGTGGGTGCCGAGCGCGATGTGGCGTTCGCTGCCCGACACGAGGTCGAGGACCTCCACGCAGTCGCCGCCCGCCCAGATGTCCTCGTGGCCGCACACCCGCATCGCCCGGTCCGTGAGCAGCCCGCCGTGCGCCCCGAGCGGCAGCCCGGCCTCCCGGGCGAGGCCCGTCTCCGGGCGCACGCCGATCCCCAGCACGACCACGTCCGCCGGGTATTCGGCGTCGTCCGTGGCCACCGCGCGGGCCCGTCCGCCGTCCCCGGTGAGGATCTTCGTCACCTCGGCGTCGTCGACCATGGTGATGCCCATGCCGGTCATCGCCTCGTGCACGAGCCTGCCCATGTCCGCGTCGAGCGTCGACATCGGTTCGGCGCCGCGGTTCACCACGGTCACCTCGTACCCGCGGTGGATCAGCGCCTCCGCCATCTCCACGCCGATGTACCCGGCGCCGACGACCACGGCGTGCCGGCCCTCGGTCGCCCGCAGCGTGTCGAGCAGCGCCTGACCGTCGTCGAGCGTCTGCACGCCGTGCACGCCGGGCGCGTCGATGCCGGGCAGGTCGGGGCGGACGGGCCGGGCCCCCGTCGCGATCACGAGCTTGTCGTACGAGGTCCAGGTCTCGGCCCCGCCGTCGAGTTCGCGGGAGCGTACCCGGCGGCCCGCCACGTCGATCTCCGTCACCTCCGTGCGGGTGCGCAGGTCGATGTCGCGGGCCCGGTGCTCCTCGGGCGACCGGGCGATCAACTCGTCCCGTTCGGAGACCTGGCCGCCCACCCAGTACGGGATGCCGCAGGCGGAGTACGAGGTGAAGTGGCCGCGTTCGAAGGCCACGATCTCCAGTTCGGCGGGGGCCTTGAGGCGGCGGGCCTGGGACGCGGCGGACATGCCGGTGGCGTCGCCGCCGATGACCACGAGGCGCTCGCGCGCGGGTTCGGTGCTCATCTGTTTACGCTAACCCGGGGTTGCGGTCGCGGGGCGCTGCCCCGGGCCCCGCGCCTCAATCGCCGGCGGGGCTTGAGTTGTGCCGCCTGAACCGTAGGAACAGGAATGCCACCGTGCCCAGCACCGCTGCGAACGGGAGGATCGCCGCCAGCGCTATTCCGATCCATTTCATGCCGGTGGTGAAGGCGTTCCAACCGCCGGACAGGGCGTCCAGGAGGGTGGGGTCCTTGTCCTCCGCGGGGGCGGCCGGAGGGGCCTCCGTCAGGCGCAGGGTGATTGTTGCGAGGCTCGTGCGGTCCTTGAGGGAGTCCTGCTGCGCCAACAGTGCCTCCAGTTCCGACTGGCGCGAGCCCAGCTCGCCCTCCAGGGTCACCACGTCGCTCAACTTCTCCGCCCGGTCCATGAGTTCCCGGACCCGCGCCACGCTCGCCCGCTGCGACTTGATCCGGCTCTCGACGTCCACGACCTGGTCCGTGACGTCCTTCGCCGTCACGTTCCGCTCCAACAGGCGCCCGCTGCCCGCGAGTTCGTCGAGCACCTCCTCGTACGACTCCTGCGGTACGCGCAGGGTCACGCGGGAGCGCTCGCGGCCGTGGCCGTCGCGGTCGGTCGTCTCGTCGCCGATCATGCCGCCCGCGTTCTCGGCGGCGGTACGGGCCCGGTCGAGCGCGTCCGGGACGTCCTTGACGCGTACCGAGAGGTGGGCGGTGCGGATGATGTGGACGCCGGTGAGCTTCGCCGGTTTCTTGGTCTGTTGGCCGCCGGCGGAGCCGGACTTGCCGCCGGGCGCGCTGACGTCGCCGCGGGACCCGCCGCCCGCGTCGTCCGCGGCGCTCTTCGCGCTCGCGTCGTCGCCCGACCCCGAACAACCGGTCAGCGCGAGCGCCAGCGCGAACAGTGTCGCGGCGAGCAGTGCCAGATACGGGCGCCTGGTCTCTGTCTTCCTGCTGGAAAGGTGCATGGACCTTCGACGCGCGAGTCCCCCGAACGGTGGTTGCCGGGCGGTCCCGAACCGGTCACGGTCGGGACACGTCCGCACGCCGTCAATCTGGCGCTGACGTTCTGAGAAAGTGGGGGCATGCGTGAAGCGGACACTGTGACGAAGACGGGTCGGAACCGGCGGGGCAGGAAAGTCCTCGTCGTCGGTGGTGGGATCGCGGGCCTCGCGGCCGCCCACCGGCTGCTCGACGGGGGCGAGCGGGGCGGGCCCGTGCACGTCACCGTCCTGGAGGCCGGGGACCGGCTCGGCGGCAAGCTGCGCACGGGCGAGATCGCCGGCGCGCGCGTCGACCTGGGCGCCGAGTCGATGCTGGCCCGCCGCCCCGAAGCGGTCGGCCTCGCCCGCGAGGTGGGCCTCGACGACCGGTTGCAGCCACCGTCCACGGCGACCGCCTCGATCTGGACCCGCGGCGCCCTGCGCCCCATGCCGAAGGGGCACGTCATGGGCGTGCCCGGCGCCGCCGACGCGCTCGCGGGGGTGCTGTCCGACGAGGGCCTGCGCCGCATCCGCCGCGACGACCACCTGCCGCCCACCCACCTCGGCGAGGACGTCTCCGTCGGCAGGTACGTCGCCGCGCGCCTGGGCCGCGAGGTCGTCGACCGGCTCGTCGAACCGCTGCTCGGCGGCGTCTACGCGGGCGACGCCGACCTGATCTCGATGCGCAGCGCCGTGCCGCAGCTGTTCGAGGAGGCGGGCCGCCATGTGTCGCTGACGGAGGCGGTCCGCGCCATCCAGGAGCGCGCCGCCGCCAACCAGCAGACCGGGCCCGTGTTCATGGGCATCGACGGCGGCATCGGTACGTTGCCGGGGGCGGTGGCCGACGCCGTGCGCGCGAAGGGCGGCGAGATCCTGCTCGGCGAGCGCGCCACGTCCCTCACCACCCGCGACGGGCTCTGGCGACTCGGCACCGAGTCCGGCCGCGCCTTCGAGGCCGACCAGGTGGTCGTGGCGCTGCCCGCCCCCGCGGCGGCGAGCCTGCTGCGCACCGCGTCCCCCATGGCCTCCCAGGAGCTGCGGCGCATCGAGTACGCCTCCATGGCGCTGATCACGATGGCGTTCCGGACGTCCGAGGCGGACCTCCCGGAGGGCAGCGGCTTCCTCGTCCCGCCGGTCGACGGCCACACCATCAAGGCCGCCACCTTCGCCTCCCGCAAGTGGGGCTGGATCGCCGAGCAGAACCCGGAGCTGATGGTCGTCCGTACTTCCGTCGGCCGGTACGGCGACGAGAAGGACCTCGCCCGCGACGACACCGACCTCGTCGACCTGTCCCGCCAGGACCTGCGTGAGGCCACGGGCCTGAACGTCGCCCCCGTCGACGCGCACGTCACGCGCTGGAAGGACGGGCTGCCCCAGTACCCCGTCGGGCACGCCGCCCGCGTCGACCGGATCCGCGAGCACATCGCCGCCGTGCCGGGCCTCGCCGTGTGCGGGGCCGCGTACGACGGCGTCGGCATCCCGGCGTGCATCGCGAGCGCCTACGCCGCCGTGGACATGCTCGGCGGCGACACCACAGCCCTCGACGAGCTGAAGGCCGACCCGGTGCAGAGCATGCACGGCGGAGCAGGAGAATGAGGACATGAGCGACGACACCCCCAACACCGACGCCGCGCGCGTACCGAACAAGGGCAAGCTGGCGAAGGACCTCAACGAGGTCATCCGCTACACCCTGTGGTCCGTCTTCAAGCTGAAGGACGTGCTGCCGGAAGACCGCGCCGGCTACGCCGACGAGGTCCAGGAGCTGTTCGACCAGCTCGAGGCGAAGGACGTGACGATCCGCGGCACGTACGACGTGTCCGGCCTGCGCGCCGACGCCGACCTCATGATCTGGTGGCACGCCGAGACGGCCGACCAGCTGCAGGAGGCGTACAACCTGTTCCGCCGCACCAAGCTGGGCCGCGCCATGGAGCCGGTGTGGTCGAACATGGCGCTGCACCGCCCCGCCGAGTTCAACCGCTCGCACATCCCCGCGTTCCTCGCCGACGAGAACGCGCGCGACTACATCTCGGTGTACCCGTTCGTGCGCTCCTACGACTGGTACCTGCTGCCCGACGACGAGCGCCGCAAGATGCTCGCCGACCACGGCAAGATGGCGCGCGGCTACCCGGATGTGCGGGCCAACACGGTCGCGTCCTTCTCGCTCGGCGACTACGAGTGGATTTTGGCGTTCGAGGCGGACGAGCTGCATCGGATTGTTGACCTGATGCGGTTGTTGCGGGCGTCCGAGGCGCGGAGGCACGTCCGTGAGGAGGTTCCGTTCTTCACGGGGCGCCGGAAGTCGGTTGCGGATCTGGTGGCTGGGCTCGCGTAACTGGTGCGCCCAACCGGGGCCGGGGTCGCGGGGCTCTGCCCCGGGCCCCGCGCCTCAATCGCCGGCGGGGCTTGAATGGGGCTTACTTGCCGCCGAGTGGCTTCGGCTCCTTGTGCGGCGCGCAGGACGCCGCACCGGTCTCCGGAAGGTCGCCGTCCAGGAGGTAGGAGTCCAGGCGGCCGTTCACGCATTTGTTCGGGCCCCCGCCGATGCCGTGGGTGCCCGCCTCGCGTTCGGTCACCAGAGCGGAGCCCGCGAGGCGGCGGTTCAGTTCCTGGGCGCCCTTGTACGGGGTCGCGGCGTCCCGCTCGGCCGCGAGGATGAGCGTCGGCGGGAGTTCGCCGGGGGCGGTGCGCACGTCCAGCGGCTGCTGGCGGGGAGTGGACCAGTACGCGCACGGCAGGTTCATCCACGCGTTGTCCCACGTCTCGAACGGGGCGCGCTTCGCGAGGGCCGTGTTGTCGCGGTCCCAGGTGCGGAAGTCCGTCGGCCAGGACGCGTCGTTGCACTGCACGGCCGTGTAGACGGCGTTGCTGTTCTCGTCCTCCTTCGCGGACTCCTTGATCGGCGCGGCCTGGTCGACGAGCGGCTTCGGGTCGCCCTTCACGTAGGCGGAGAGCGCGTAGGCCCGCAGCGGCCAGTAGTCGTCGTAGTACCCGGCCTGCAGGAACGCGGACTGCAACTGGGCGGGTCCGACCTTGCCGCCGGCCGGCTCGCGGGACACCTCCGCGCGCACCTTGTCGTACGCGGCCTGCACCTTCTCGGTCGTGCTGCCCAGGTGGTACGTCCTGTCGTTGCGGGCGACCCACGCCTTGAAGTCGGACCAGCGGCGCTCGAAGGCGGCCGACTGTTCGAGGTTGTTGGCGTACCAGATGCCCTTCGGGGACGGGTCGACCGCCGAGTCGAAGACCATCCGCCGCACGTGCGAGGGGAACAGCTCCGCGTACACGGCCCCGATGTACGTCCCGTACGAGGCGCCCAGGAACGTCAGCTTCTTCTCGCCGAGCGCGGCCCGCAGCACATCCAGGTCGCGGGCGTTGTTGAGCGTCGTGTAGTGCTCGATGTCCGGATTGCGCTCGGCGCACCCGCGCGCGTACGCCTTCGCCC
This sequence comes from Streptomyces sp. NPDC051684, assembly GCF_044453445.1. Taxonomy (NCBI): domain Bacteria; kingdom Bacillati; phylum Actinomycetota; class Actinomycetes; order Kitasatosporales; family Streptomycetaceae; genus Streptomyces; species Streptomyces sp. NPDC051684. The sequence goes on from NZ_JBITCS010000006.1 coordinate 229,200, forward strand.
GCGCGACGCGCTTCTTCTTGTACGCCTCCGAGGGGTGCACCGGCGACTCGGACGGGCCGCCGAGGTGCTTCTTCGGGTCCTCACAGGACAGCGGCGCCGACCGGCCCACGCCCCGCGGGGCGTAGCCGATCAGGTCGTACGCGGCGCCGATGCGCCGCCACTCCGGCTGCGTTCCGGCGATCGGGAAGTACATGCCGTTGCCGCCGGGACCGCCGGGGTTGAAGACGAGCGATCCCTGCCGGGCGACCTTCTCTTCCTTGGCCTCGGCCCTGTCCTTGTCCTCGCCGGCGTTCTCGCCGGTGGCCTTCGCGCGGCTGACGGTCAGCTTGATCTGCTTGCCCATCGGGTGCGCGTAGTCGAGCGGGACGGTGACGGTGCCGCACTGGACCGGCTTCGGCAGATCCTCCACCTTGGGGCAGGCGCCCCAGTGGATCCCCGCGTCCTCGGCGCGCAGCGCGGCGAGAGTGCTGCCCGCCGTCTCGGCGGCGGGGCGGGGAGGCAGGGGCGCGGCGGCGCTCGCGTCGGCCGCGGGGGCGGTGACCAGGGCCGAGAGGATCAGGGATCCCGCGGTGGCGCAGAGGGCTGGGGCTGCTCGCATCGCTTGATCCTTGGGGCGCCGGTCGGCGAAGTAAAGGACCAGGTCGTGGGTGTCGGAACCAATGACCCTGATGCGTGGTGACTGCCGTCTTCGGCGTGCGGGACGGCTCAGCCGGTGGTATGCCGACCCGTACCGGTCAGCGCCGCGCGCAGCTGCGGGTCGTCGACCGCCCGCACCCCGCGCACCGCGACGGCCAGCAGACTGCCCGCGCCCAGGGACCGGCCCGCCAGCAGCCGTTGCCCGGTCGGCGAGGCCCAGCGCGTGTACGGGTGGATCTCGACGCGGGCGAGCGTCAGACAGCTCAGCGTGAGCAGCAGCGGAAGCCCGAACCACAGCGCCACCGGGCCTCCTTGCCGTGCGCTCTCGCCCGGCAGCAGGACCGCGAGCGCGCCGAGCGCCAGCACGGCGCCCGTCGCCTGCCGCACCTGGCGCACCGCGCCCGCGAGCGTCGTCCGTTCCTGGTCCGGCACCGCGAGCCCGGCCGCGACGAGGCGTTCGGCGAGCACCCGCACCGTGTCCCCGGCCGCGGCCGCCGCCCGCAGCGGCGCGATCCGGGCCTGCCCCCCGGGGCCGATGGCGCGGAGCACCGAACGCTCCATGGCGTCCTCGCCGACCGGGTCGACGACGGTCGCCCAGCCGGTGTGCGCGAGCAGCAGGCGGCGGCCGCGGGCCATCGACACGAGCGTCACCTCGGCGACGCGCTCGGGACCGCCGGACAGGAAGGCGGTCTCGTACAGGGACAGTTCGTGGCCCTGGCGCGCGACGACGTATGTGTCACGGCCCGTCGCGCGTTCGGTCTCGGCGGCGCGCACGGCCGCGAGACACAGTCGTCCGCAGGAGACTCCCGCGACGGCGCAGGCGACGAGGAGGAACAGCAGCCACAACATGCGCAGTTTCTACGACAGTTGCCCGGATACCGCTACGCCTCGCCCACGATGTGGACGGTCTGCTGTCGCGTCGTGACGTTCGGGTTCGGTGAGATGAGCCTTGGTCTTGGGTTTGTCCTTGGGCTTGGACTTGGGGTCGTCCTTGGGTTTGGACCTGGGTTTGGTCTCCGGTTTCGGGCTGGACACCGCGGGCGGCAGGGAGAACGACGGGGTGGGTGAGGGGGAGACCGGGGTCGCGGAGTCCGGTGCGGAGGTGGGGCCCGGTGGGGCGGGGGAGCGGGTTGCCGGTGGCGGGCTCGCGGTCGCGGCGTCGCGGGCGAGCGCGTCGAAGTCGACCAGGCCCGTCGCCTCCAGGACCTTGATGTGGTCGAGGACGGTCGTGTTGGCGTCGTCCGCGAGTTCCCGCACGAGTGCGTTGCGGGTCGAGGCGCGGACCTGGGCGACCAGGGAGAAGACCTGTCCGTGGGCGCGGCGGAGAATGTTGGCGAACTTCTGCTCGTAGTCCGGCCCTTTCGCGGCGGTCAACTCTCTTAGCCAACCCTGCTGTTGCGCGTTCGGCTGGCTGGGCAGTTCCAGGTTCATGCGGGCCGCGGCCTCGCGCACCCGGGCGTCCAGGAACGTGTGACCCTCGACTAGGTGCCTGCCCGCCGTCTCGACCGCCTTGCTCGGCGCCCGCTCCTCGGCCTGCTGTCCGGCGGGCAGTTCCCACAGCCCGGCGAGCCGCACCTTGGTGATGAAGATGCGGTCCGTGGCGGACAGCGGCCCGAATCTGGTGGACACGGACCGGGCGTTGAGCTCGTCGAGCCCGGTGCCGGAACGGTCCGCGTACGACCACAGGGGGAAGACGAGCGCGGCCAGCGTCGCCACGAGGGCGGTGATGATGAGGGCGGTGCCGGTGCGGATGGCGCGGGGCGGGGTCGGGCGCATGGTGCCTCCTGGTGCGACATCGCACGCTAGCGGGGCGCCTACGCGGGGTGGCGGGGATCGCTCAGGAGTACGTCAGGTGTGGTAGCCGTCAGGCTGCGACGGGGTTGCGGTCGCGGGGCTCCGCCCCGGACCCCGCTGCTCAATCGCCGCAGGGGCTTGATTTGCTGAGCTGCACCGCAGGGGCTTGAAGGCTTAGTTGCAGGGGGGCTCTCTAGTGGCCCCTGCGCAGGGCGAAGGCCGCTGAGCGCAGGGCGCGGGTCACCGGGCGGCCCGTGAGGGGTTTGGGGCCCGAGCGGTCCAGCCACCAGGTTGTCAGTGCCCGGCGCGCGGCCGGGTCGTGGACGCGTTGGCCGAGCAGCAAGTCCTCGGCGAAGTGGAGCGCGTCGCGCCGGTAGCCGTCCGTCATGGGGCGCCGTCGCGCATGGTCGAGGAAGAGGGAGCGGTACTCCGACGTGCCCAGGATGCGGGGCAGTTCGGGCGCCACCTTCGCGACGACGTCGGCCCGCTTGGCGGCGAGTGCGCGGCTCTGCACGGCGAGGCGTGCGCGGTCGAAGCCCTCGGGGGCGGGGGTGCCGGCGACGAGGGCGGACAGCAACGCCGCCTGGCTGAGGGCGAGTCGCTGGCGCGCCACGTCGTCCACGGGTGGCACGGCGGGCGCCGTCGCTGTCGCCGAGGGGGCCGGCGCCGCCTGTGCGCGGGGGCCGGTGCCGGCCGCGACGGTCTCGCGGATCGTCTGCACCTCGCGGCCCAACTCGCCAAGGTCCTCTGGGAAGTTGTCGTCGCGCTCCAGCAGCACACCGGGCGGGGTCACCCGCGAGGCCAGTTCGGCCAGTACGTCGAGGACGGCCGGCGGCACCGGGTGGGCGTGGCTGTCGTGCCAGACGCCGTCCCGTTCGAAGCCGCCCGCGACATGCACGTACGCGATGGCCTCGACCGGCAGTTCGGCCAGCGCCTTCGCCGGGTCCTCGCCGCGGTTGACGTGGTTGGTGTGGAGGTTGGCCACGTCGATGAGGAGGCGTACGCCGGTCCGCTCCACCAGCTCGTACAGGAACTGGCCCTCCGTCAGCTCCTCGCCGGGCCAGCCGAACAGTGCCGCGATGTTCTCCACGGCGAGCGGCACCGGCAGGGCGTCCTGGGCGATCCGCACGTTCTCGCACAGCACGTCGAGCGCGTCGCGGGTGCGCGGCACCGGCAGCAGGTGCCCGGCCTCCAGCGGCCGCGACGCCGTGCGCTCGCCACCGGCCCGTACGAACGCGATGTGCTCGGTGACCAGCGGGGACGCGAGCGCGTCGGCGCAGGCCGCGAGGTCGGCGAGCCGGCCCTCGTCGGGGCGGTCGGCGCCGCCGAGGCCGAGCGAGACGCCGTGCGGCACGACGGTGACGCCGCGCTCGCGCAGCCGCCGCAGGGAGTCCGGCAGATGCCCCGGACACAGATTCTCGGCGACGGCCTCGACCCAGTCGATGTCCGGCATGGCCTCGACCGTCTCCGCGATCTCGGGCCGCCAGCCGATTCCGGTACCCAGCTCCATGGAACTCCCCCTCCTGTGCCCCGGCTTCCTGGAGTCCTGACCGCGACGGGGTGCCCCGAACCTCTGAACGGGCACGTTCAGAGCAATATTTGAGGTTTCACCGGCGGGCCCCGGCTGCCACGCTGCTGCCATGGATCACGCGGAGGCACTGCTCATCGGGGGACGCACCGGCGTCGGGAAGACATCGGTGGCGTGGGAGGTCTCGGCGCTCCTGCGCGCCGCGGAGGTCCCGCACTGCGTCCTGGAAGGCGACTACTTGGGCCAGGTGCACCCGGCGCCGCCCGACGACCCGCGCCGCAGCGCCGTCACGGAGCGCAACCTCGCCGCGCTCTGGTCGAACTTCGCGGACCTCGGCCACCGCCGCCTCGTCTGCACCAACACCGTCAGCGTGCTGACCGGCAGCGAGGGCATGTTCCGGCGCGCGATGGGCGAGGACGTGCGGCTCGTACGGGTGTTGCTCACCGCGTCGGACACCACCGCGGGGGAGCGGCCCGCGGGCCGTGAACGGGGCTCGGAACTGGAGTCCGAACTGCGCGGCAGCCTCCGCAAGGCCCGTCTCCTGGACGAACAGGCCCCGCCGGACACCGTGCGCGTGGTGACGGACGGGCGGGGCGTGGCCGAGATCGCGCGGGAGGTGGTGACGGTCGTGGGATGGGACGCCGGTGCGGTGCGGGGGGACCGCCCGGGAAGTCACGGAGTGGGGTAGCCTTCCGAGTGGCCCCGGCCGTCCGTCATCCCCCGTGCGGACGGGCGGGGTCTCTTACGTTCCAGGGGTGGGCCCGAAGGTCAGAGGCGGGGCAGGCCGGGCAGGAAGTCGCCCGTCCTGGGGCCCTCGGACACGACGGTGTCGCTGGGCGGGATCTCCGTGAATCCGGCGTCCCGTACGACGGGCAGGCCGCCCGTGGTCAGCGCGGGCCAGCGGTCCGGGTCCGCGGTCCGCACCGACAGCGGGAAACCAGCCTCGCGCCACTCCTTGCGCTCCGCGTCGGACAGTTCCCACCAGGCGAGCTGGGCCCCGTGTCCCGCCTGCGCCATGGTCTTGCCCGCGGTCATGTCCAGATCGGGGTTGAGCCACATGACCGGGGCCGACGGGTCGGCGGCGGGCGGCGCCTCCGGGTCGTCGAGGTCCGTGCCGGAGACCTGGAGGCGGGCCAGGTCCTTGGGCCAGCCGTCGAGGGGGACCGGTGGGAAGACCCGTACCTCGGCTGTCCCAGTGGTGACCGTGATGCCGTCGAGGGCCTCCGCGCGCCGCCACTCCGCGCCCCTGGCCCGCCGCACCACCTTGCGGATCCGGGCGTCCTGCCAGTCGCGCATCGCCTGAGCCCACTCGCCGTCGCCGACGGACCGCTCGTCCGAGAGGATCACCAACACGGCGCGCGCCGCGGCCTCCAGGGCGTCCGTGCGGGTCGGGGGCGCGGCCCGCTCGATGCGGACGACGAGCGGCAGCACGAACTGCGGCGCCTCGTCGCGTGCGCTGGGCTCGGAGCGGAAGGGGGTGTCGGTACGGGGGGCGTCGCTGGTCACGGGTCCAGTCTGCCAGGCGGTCGGCCGCCCTCCACGTCACGGGGCTCCGCCTCGGGCCCCGCCGGCTCTCGTCCGACGGCGGGGCTCGAATGCCTCAGCCGCCGCCCGGGGCTGAAAGACCGCCTGGGCCCCGAGCGCAGGGGCCCTGGCGTGCGTACGGGAACATGACCGCATGCACGTCACGCTCCGCGGCGCGGGCCGCCGCTACGGACTCGGTGGGCCCTGGGTGCTGCGCGGGGTCGACCTGGACGTGCCCGAGGGGGCCGTGTTCCGGGTGCGGGGGCCCAACGGCGCGGGGAAGTCCACGCTGTTGCGCCTCGTCGCCGGGATCGACGCCCCCTCCGAGGGCCGGGTCATCGGCCGCCCGCGCACCGCCTACGTCCCCGAACGCTTCCCGCCCGCCCTGCCGTTCACCGCCCGCGCCTACCTCACGCACATGGGCCGCATCCACGGCCTCTCCCGTCCGACGGCCGCGCGCCGGGCGGGGGAGTGGCTGGAGCGGTTCGGCGCCGCTGAGTATCTGGGGGCGTCCCTCGCCGAGCTGTCCAAGGGCAGCAGTCAGAAGGTGGCGGTGGCCGCCGCCCTGCTCGCCGAACCGGAGCTGCTCGTCCTCGACGAGGCGTGGACCGGGCTCGACACCGCGGCCCGCGACACCCTCGACGGCGCCGTCGCCGCACGCGCCGCGGCCGGCGCCGCCGTGCTCTTCGTCGACCACGACCCGCGCCGCCTCGCCGCCACCGCCGACGCGACGTACGAGGTGGAGGGTGCGACGGTGCTGCGGAGCACGGGAGGCGGCGGCGCCACCGTGGTCGTCGACGCCGCCGGGCCCGCCGGGCACGAGCCCGCCCTGCCGCACCCGCACACCCGCGTCCGCCTCGACCCCCGCACCGTACGGATCACCACGGACGCCGCGCACTCCGACGCCGTGCTGCGCACGCTGCTCGCCGCCGAACCGCCCTGGCACATCGTCGCCGTCCGCACACCCGAGCCCACGGAACACCTCCGCACACCTGAGCCCACGGAGCACAACGGATGACCACGGCCCTGCTCGCGTACCAGTCGGCGCTGCTGCTGCGCTCGCAGCGCTGGCTCGCGCCGGTCGTCCTCTACGCCGCGTTCGCCGCCGTCGGTGTGCAGGCGGGGCAGCCGGTGCTCGACTCCCTGGCGTACACCGCCGCCGCGCTGCTCCCGGTGGGGGCCTGGCTGGCGCGGATCTGTGTCACCAACGAGCCGCCCGCGGCCCGCAGTTGCACCGCCGCGGCGACCGCGCCGTGGCGCGCCCACCTGGCGAGCCTGGCCACCGCCTTCCTCGCCACGGTGACCGTCGGCTTCGTGGCGACCGCGGTCGTGGCGCTGATCAGCGACGGGGTCAGCACCGACCGGCTGGTGCGGGTCGCCAGGTGGCCGGCCGCCGGGGCCGGGCTGCTCGCGGTGCTGGTGTGCGCGCTGGCCGGCGTCGCCGTCGGTGCCGTCACGACCTGGCCCGTGGTGCGCGGCAGGGGGCTCGGCGTGGCCGGCCTGGTGCTGTGCGCGCTCGTCGCGCTGATCGCCCCCGGTTCACCGGCGAAGTCGGTGGTGAGCGCCCTGGTGACCGGGTCGCAGGACGGGGCGGTGCCCGTCCTGCTGCTGCCGCTCGCGGGGGCTGTGGCCGTGGCGGCGATCTGCGCGACGGCGGCCTGCGCCCTCGCGGCGCGCCGCTGACCCGGCCCGACCGCTGTCCGGAGCAGGCCCCGCGCCGCGCTCAACGGTTCGTCCGTCGGCGCGGCGGGTGCCGGGCGCTGCTCGGGCCCGCCGGCGCAGCCGTCGCTCCTGCCTCCAGGTTGCGTACCCGTGCTCACGCCCCGCGCGCGGCCCCCACCAGGTCCGACACCCGCACGAACCGGTAGCCCTTCGCCCGCAGCCTCGGCACCACCGCCCGCACCACCCGCTCCGTCGTCGGCGCCGCGCTGCGCGTGCAGTGCATGACGACGACCGAACCGGGCCGTACCCCGTCGAGCACCTGCTGGGTCACCGCGCCCGCGTCCGTGGCGAACGCGTCACCGCTCACCACGTCCCACTGCACGGCCGTGACGCCGGTCGGCGTCAGCGCCCGCAGCGCCGCCCGGTCGTAGCAACCGCCGGGGAACCGGAAGTACGGCACGACATGCTCGACCCCCGCCTTCCGGAACGCGCTGAACGCCCGGTCGACATCGGCCCGCATGCCGCGCTCCGGCACCCGCGGCAGCCCGTAGCAGTCCCCGGTGAAGGCGTAGTGGCTGTACGAGTGGTTGGCGACCTCGAACAGCCGGTCCCGGCCGATGTCCTTGGCCTCCGCGGGGTACTCCTCGGCCCAGCGCCCGGTCATGAAGACGGTGGCCGGGACCTTCAACTTCCGGAGTGTGTTCACCAGTTGAGGGTTGTCGAAGCGCTCCCCGGCCCGTGCCCGCGCCCCCTGGTCGGCCGTCATGTCGGCGTCGAAGGTGAGCGCGACGGTCCGTTCCTTCGTCGCCGCGCCGCGCTCGAAGACGGGGGTGGTGCCGCCCGGTCCGGGCGCGAGGGTGGGCTTGGGGGTCGCCTTCGGCTTCGGGGAGGCGTGCGGGGAGGCCTTCGGGGAGTCGGCGGGCCGTGTCGCGCCCGGGACTCCCGACGAGGTGGCCCCGCCGCATCCGGCGAGGCCGAGAGCGAGCGCGCCCAGGGCGCAGGCCGCCGTCGCGCGGCGTACATGTCTGTTCACCCGGCGAAGATAACGTCAGGTTTAACGTAAATCGTGCAAATCGGACCGATGGGGCGTGATCCCGTGCTGCGGGGTACCCGGCCCGCATGACGACACCAATGGCTTTCCCCGACCTCTCGACCTCGGTCGTCCCGTTCGTCGCGGGCCTGGTGGTCGCGCTGGCGCTGATCTGGGCGGTCTGGATGGGCATCAGGTTCCGCCGCCGGGAGCCGGGCCCGCCCGACCCCGCCGACCAGCCGAAACTCCCCCGTACGGGCCCGGTCCAGGAGGTCCGCGAGGTGCGGGAGCCCGACGAGATCCCGCGCGCGGAGGACGGCGGCTCCCGGCTGACCCCGCACGAGCTGCACGGCCACGGCGGCCCGAGCAGCAGGCGCAGCGAGGACCAGCGGCCGCGCCGCTGGGGCCGGGGCGGCGGCGCGTTCGGCGGCGGAGGCCCGGGGAGCACGTGAGCGTGCGGGGCGTCAGGCGCTCCCGTCGGCCCGGCGGCACGCCCTCAGTGTGTGGCCCGGGCCCGGGTGTGTCGGCGTACGGCCCGCAGCAGGCCGGCCCGCTCGCTCTCCGAGGCGCCGCCCCACACCCCCGTCGTCTGCCCGGTGGCGACGGCCCACCGAAGACACTCCATGATGACCGGACAGTGCCGGCTTCTCTGAGGGCTAGTCCAGTGTGGTGGGACGTTGCGTGGGGAGGCTATGTTGATCTTCTGAAGATCGTTGTCAGGGGGTGCGGCTCTGTAGCGGGTTGTTGCATCAACCGCTAGATCGTGGAGTCGCATTGCGTTCCTTTCCTGTCAAATTGCCCTCTGGTGTGCGGTATTGGACCGTCGTCGATGACGACTACGAGGTCGTGTTCATCGCGGATCAGTGGCTGAGGTTCTTGCGGTTCGGCCGGAGCCGGGCCGAGTTGACGACGAAGGCGTACGCCGGTGCCGTGGCGTTGTACCTGCGGTGGTGTCGGGGGACGGGTCGTGAATGGCCGGTCGCGGCCCGGGACATGGGCCTGTTCATGGTCTGGCTGAAGTACACGCCGTCCGCGCCGGACGGGGATGCGGCACCGGTGTTGCTGGGTCCGGGAGCTGACCCGGCGCGCAAGGAGCGCAGGATCAACGGCGTCCTGGCGGCGGTGCGGGGGCTGCTGTCCTACGCGGTGTCGGTCGGTGAGGCGCCGCGGTCGGTGCTCGGGCAGATCTACGAGCTCGCCGACAGCCGGGACTTGCCGGTGGAGGCGCAGGGCGAGGACGGAGGTCTGTCGGCCCGGCTGCGCGCCGTGCACCGGGTGCAGGAGCCGCAGGCGGATGTGGATCGCGCTACCGACGAGGAGTTGGTGGCGATGTTCCTGGAGTGCCGAAGCGCCCGGGATCGTCTGATCGTGCTTCTGCTGGGCCGGGTCGGGCTGCGGCGGGGGCAGGCGGCGGGCTTGCATCGCAGCGACTGTCATCTGCTGCCTGATTCGCGGGCGCTGGGCTGCGACTACGAGGGCGCTCACCTGCACGTTCGTCGCCGCGACAACAGCAACCGGGCGTGGTCGAAGTCCAAGGCGTCGTGGACGCAGCCGCTGGACTTTCTGGTGGTCCAGGCCTTCGACCAGTACATCGACGAACGCCACGAGCTCTTGGGTGCGGGCGGCAGCGACCACCTGCTGGTGAACGTGTTCCGTGAACCGCTGGGTGCGCCGATGCCTCCGGATGCGCTGGGCGAGCTGTTCGCGCGGTTGAGCAAGCGTGCCGGACTGTCGCGGAAGGTCGGTCCCCATATGGCCCGCCGCGCGTTTGGCAGCAACGTCTCGGACGCCGGCGGGTCGGTGGACGAAGTGCAGTCTCTGCTCGGCCAGATGCACCCGGGGTCCGTGCGGCCCTACTTGATTCCGGATCGGACACGACTGCGGGAAGCGGTCGAGCGTGTGCCGTCCCCCAGGACCGTGCACGGGGCGGGTGATCTTCGATGACGACGCCGCTTCCGCTGCCCCAGGAGCTGCAGGACCTGCGGACCGCCGAGATAATCGGCGCGCTGGACGCCGGCTTTCTGAGCCTGGTGAGCTGGGACTGGGACGTCCGCGTCCTTCGCTATCCGAAGAGTCACGCGGTGCTGGGCATGCCGGACTGTGTGGTAGCCGGCTGCACGACGGGCGCCCCGGCCGGCGAGGTGGCCTGCGCCGGCTGCACGCAGCGCTGGCGGCAGTCCGGGCTGGCGTTCGAGGACTTCGCCGCGACTCCGACACCCAGGACGTATCACCGGTCCGGCGGACAGATGCTGTGCCGGGTCGCGTCCTGCGAACGGCCGCTCCGGCTGGTAACGCACGGGCTCTGCACCGCCCACGAATATGGCTGGCACAGGTCGTCCGAGGTGACCGTCGAGGGCTTTCTGCGCAACGTACCGGTGCGGGGGCTGCCCGGGTTCGGGTCCTGCGAGGTCGCCTCCTGCTATCGGCTTCGCGGCTCGGCCCGGACCATCTACTGCGAGGTCCATCGCGCGCGGCGCACCCGCGAGAAGCGACTGGGGACCTTCACCGGCGACGAGGAGAAGTGGCGCCTGACGACGCCGTCCGTGGTCGTCAATCGAGAGGTGAGCCTGCGCGGGCTGCCGGACCGGGTGGTCGCCGAACTCCTCTACTGTCTGCAGGTCCGCACCGTCCGCGAGGTGAAGACGCGCGATCACCGGATCCGGCACCTCAGCGATCAGTTGCGGCTCCTTCAAGTCCCCAGCCTGGAAGTGCTGGAGGACGCCGACCTGGTCCGCGCGGGAATGGTCGACGAACTGCGCATGATCATCAGGGGTGCCCAGACAGCCCTGCGGCGCCTGGGATCGACCCCGGAGACCGAACGGCTCAAGGACATCTGGGATCTGGTGATCTTCGGCCACACCCGCACCCTCAACTTCACCAAGATTCGTCAGCTGCCGTTCCGTGAGGCGGTCAAGATCTGGGCCTATGACGAGCTCCCAAGACGGCGCGGCCGCAACGTCGCCAGCTCCATGCAGAACATGATTCGCGGCATGGAACAGCTCTCGGAGAGCCTGCGCCTGCAGCGAGATGACGAAGGACATCAACTTCGGCTCCTGAGCCGCACGGACATGGTCGGCTTCTGCAACCGGGTCGCGTTTCTCACCGAGAGCGGCGTGTTCGGGGCCCACCACCGCATCAACGTGATCCGCTACGTCCGCAAGATCACGAACCGGGTGCGGGTGATGGGGCTCACCGGCCACGGCCAGGTGCTGGAGGGCCTGCCCGCCGATTTCGCGCTGTCGGTGGAGGACATCCCGGATGAGCCGGAGGACACCGAGGCCGGCCGCGACCTGCCGGACGAGGTGATGCGCGAGCTCTGCGACAACCTCGATCTCCTGGAGAAGATCAGCAACCGCGAGTTCCGTGTCGCGACCGAGCTGCTGATCGACACCGGCCGGCGGCCCGACGAGATCTGCACGCTGCCCCTGGAGTGCCTGCAGAAAGATCCGGACGGGACTCTCGTGCTGGTCTACGACAACTCGAAGAACTACCGGCTGGGCCGCCGGCTGCCGATATCGAAGGTGACCGCTGCGGTGATCTCAGACCAGCAGGAACGAGTACGCGAACGCTTCCCCAACACCCCTGTGCGCAAGCTCAGGTTGCTGCCGAGCCGGGTGGCCAACCCGGAGGGGAGCAAGCCGATCGGCACGATCGGCGACGCGCACCGCACGTGGGTCGACGCGCTGCCCGACATCATGATGCCGGTCGTCGTCGAGGTCGACGGTCAGCCGGCGACGAAGATGCTGCCGTTCGACAAGGCGAAGATCTTCCCCTACGCCTACCGGCACTCCTTCGCCCAGCGGCACGCGGACGCCAACGTCCCGCCCGATGTACTCATGGATCTGATGGACCATCGTGAACTCTCCACCACCCAGGGCTACTACAAGGTCAGCCAAGAACGGCGACGCGAAGCCGTCGACCGGGTCACCGCCCTGCAGTTCGACCGCCGCGGCAACCGCGTCTGGCGCAAGGCACAGGCCATGCTCGACTCGGAACACGTACGCCGGGCCATCGGCGAAGTCGCCACGGCCTACGGCATCTGCCAGGAGCCGCACAACGTCGCGGCCGGCGGACAGAGTTGCCCGATCCGATTCCGCTGCGTCGGCTGCGATCACTTCCGCACCGACGTCTCCTACCTCCCCGACTTGGAACGCTACCTCTCGGATCTGCTCCGCAGCCGCGAGCGGCTCATGTCCGCTTTCGAGGCCGACGACTGGGCCCGCAGCGAGGCCATGCCCTCCGAGGATGAGATCCGGCGAGTCCGCCGTCTGATCGACCGGGTCAAGGCGGACCTGGACGACCTCACCGACGAGGACCGAGCACAGATCGACGAGGCCGTCGCCGTGGTCCGTCGCGGACGCACGGTGATGCTGGGCATGCCCCGCGTCGGCCAGCCACTTCCCGATGTCAGGCCCTGGAGGCTGTCATGATCCCCGCCATGCGTGACGGCCGTCGGGCCGACACCGAGCGCCGCCGCCAGCGAGTGGCCACCGCAGTGAACAACGCCGCGAAGAACGGCGCCCCGCTCAGCGTCTCGGCGATCGCCCGGCACGCCGGAGTGGACCGGAGCTTCCTCTATCGCCACCGCGACCTGCTCGAGCTCGTTCACACCGCCGAGCTCGAGCCGGCGACGCAGGATCCGGCAGGCGGCTCACCGGTGAGCCGGGCCTCGCTCCAAGCGGATCTCGCCAACGCCCAAGCCCGCAACACCCGCCTGACCGCCCGCCTCCAACAGCTGGAGAAGCGGCTCTCGCAAGTGCTGGGCGGCCGGGCATGGCAGGAATCCGGCCTCGGAGCCCCGGCGGACATCGACGAACTCCAGCGAAAACAAACGAGATTGGAGCAGCAGAACGTGCAACTGACCTCCGCGCTGGAGGAGGCCAGATCCGACCTCGATGCCGCGAGAGAGGCCAACCGTGATCTCACCCGGGCCCTGAACCAGCGCGGGTGACCTCGTCCCCGCCTGCGAGTCGAAGTCACCCTGGCTCAGTGGCTATGGAGGGCTGAGCGGGAGTCGTTTCGAGATGTATGAGGGAGCCACTGAGGCTTTGCCAACCTCAGATGGAGCAGGTCAGGGGAAGTGCGCGGGTTTGGACACTGCCCGCTGCCGAGACGCCCCCTCGGATGGTCCGTCAGCCATCTCGAGCCTGTGAGTACGGACTTGCTCAGCGTGCTGCGACATGCACGGTGAAGCGGACTTCGGTGGAGCCAAGGCTTTCGGTCACCTGCCAGCAGCCGGGCCCGGGGAAGCTGATGACCGTCGGCCACCACTGCCGGTCGCCGTTGGCGGTGGCGAATCCACCCGTGCTGCCGCGCGCGGAGCCGGATCGGTCCAGCCGTTCGACTTCGATGTGTGGGGCGCCCCTCTGGTCAGTCACCCGCCCCTGGGCGTCGAGAGTTATCGACGCGTACTTCGTGCGGTATCCCTCTTCGTGTTCGTCCATGTGATCCAGAAGGCGGGGTTGGGCCACCCATAGGCCATCGGCTCCGTACCAGTTGCTCTTCTTGTCGAAGTCATGCACGGCGGCTGGTACGGAACCGGAGGAGACCGGCGCGGTATCGGGGCAGGCCGCATTCGTCGCGCTGGAAGCATCGGGCCGACTTGCCGAGGAGGATGGCGGATCCGGCTGGGACGACGTCGGCGTCGAGCAGCCGACAGCCAGCAGCACCAACGGGCCCACCCAGGATGCTGCCCCTCTTGCCCTCCGTCCTCGCATACGTCTCAGTCTTCCACGGCTGTTAGCTCCTGCGGGGCCGCCTTCAACCTATGTTTGAGCTGGTGTGGCGGGGCCTTGACCAGCATCTTTCACCAGGAGCATCAGGATGCTCCCGAGGCAGAACATCTAGCGCCACAGGTGTTGCACGCGATAATGTCGATCACACCGGTGCTGAGCTGCGGAAACTGGTCTCGACTCGCCTCGCACCACACGGTTACCCCCAGAGAAGGCGGCAGACCTCCTTGGCCGCCTCGACGTCGTCCACGGCGGGTCCGGTCGTGCCGACGGGGAAGAAGAGTTCGGGATCCTCCTCGACACACGCCGCCCTGTCCAGCGGCTCCATCTCCGTCTTCCTCGCTGGCAACGGCATGCCGCGGCGGGTGCCCACAACACCCGTACGGAAACGCGGAGTTTGGGCACCGCGGGCAAGGGGACCCGGGCCGCGGCCGCGAGGCCAGGGGAGCGAAGGGAAGTCGGGGCCGGGGGTACACAGCACCCCGGCCCCGGCGTCGCCCTGCGACATGCAGCGGGAGGGGATACAACGGAAGGGAAGGGAGTGAGCCGCCATGCCGAGCGGATCCAACGCCAAGCGGGAACGCCAGTACGAGAAGATCAAGAAGAGTGCCCAGGACCGGGGCGAGAGCACGGCGCGGGCCAAGGAGATCGCCGCCCGCACCGTGAACAAGGAGCGCGCGCGGAGCGGTGAGTCCAAGGAGGCGAGCCGTACGTCGACGCGGGACATCTCCTCCGGCAGGCGCGGCGGCCTGCGTTCCCACCAGGGCGCCGGAGGTCCGACCAAGGACCAGCTCTACGAGGAGGCCAGGGACCGGGGCGTCGAGGGCCGCTCGAAGATGAACAAGTCCCAGCTCGCCAAGGCGCTGGGGCACTGATGGCCACGGAGAGGGAACCGGACGCCGTCCCGCGGGACCCGCCGGACCAGCAGGCGTACCCCGACGAGACCGGGACCGCGGAGCCCGGCACGGACCACGAGGCGGAGGGCGGGGCCGACCGGGCCCCGGAGCCCGAGGCCGAACCCGACGCCACCGTCCCCGACTCGGACGTGGCGGGCACCGGCCGCGCCGGGGCCCCGCACGCCCCGGGCATCCACCCCGACCAGCCCGTCCCCGACGAGCCCGCCGACTGACCGGCTAACGCGCCCGCAGCGTCCCCGCCACCTCGTCGAAGAGCGCGGCGTGGGCGCGGGCGCTGGCCGGGACCTCCGGGTTCCACGCCAGCACCGACGCCCGGGCGGCGACGGCCGACCAGTGCGGGTCGGACGCGTACTGCTCGCGCGGCGCGGCGTTGGCGCGCGCGTCCGACAGGATCACGTCCGGAGCCAGTTCGGCCACGTCCTGCCACGTCCCCGTGTACCAGTTGGCGCCGGGGCCGTCCGGCGGCGCGACCATGCCCACGCCGAGCCGGCCGAGCGCGCTCAGGTCGGGCCATTTGGTGGGGCGGGCCAGGTGCACCGCGTCCGGCCCCGCGGCCGACAGGGCCAGCACCCTGACACCGCGCGCCCCGCGCGCCGCGACCCCCAACTCGCGCTCGGCCCGCGCGAGTCCGTCCGCGTTCCGCGCGGGTTCCGAGGCCCCGAGCGAGCGCCCGAGCTCCGCGAAGCGCTCCCGCACCCCGCCCAACGTACGACCCTGCCCCACGTCGATCACGACGACGGGGACGTGCTCCTCCAGATGCTTCGCCATGTCGGGCTCGACGCCGTACACCTGCCCGCCGCCGTACGTGAGCGCCACGACCAGGTCGGGGTCCGCCGCGAGCACGTCGTCGAGGCCGAGGTCCGACCCGGCGCCCAGGTAGGCGAGTTCGGTCAGCGGCAGCGCGCCGGACTTGGCCCGGTCGGGGGCGTCGCCGTCGTGGAACGAGCCGAAGATCCCCGCGGGGCGTATGCCCAGATCCCACAGGCTCGCCCCCGCCTGTATGTACGCGACGACCCGCGAGGGGACTTCGGGCGCGGTCGCCCGCTGCCCCCGGTCGTCGGTGAACTCCCATGACGGTGCGGAAGGTTGAGTCATAAGGCCACCCTGCCCACCGGCGCCGACGGACATGTCCGGGGCCGCGGCACGAGGGGCGCACGGGGGCTCAGCGCGGTGCCGTGCGGTCCAGCGCGTACCGCCGCTGGCACACCATCGCGATCCCCATGAGCACCGCGGGCAGCGCCGTGAAGCCCCACAGCAGGGCCCCCAGCGCCGTGCCGGTCTGGGCGACGGCGTCCCCGTCGGTCGTGGAGACGAAGCCGGCCGCCGCGAGGACCGCCGCGAACACGTACGGGCCGACGGCGGTACCGGTCGCCTCGGTCGCCGTCCAGACACCGGTGTACGCGCCCGCGTCGGCGGCGCCCCGCGCCTCGGCCGCCGCGATCACGTCGGGCAGCATCGAGAACGCGAAGAGCTGGAGTCCCGCGAAGGCCGCGCCCATGACGACGACCACCGCGACGGTCGCCGCGGTGCCGAGCGCCCGGCCGGGCAGCAGAGCGAGGGCGCCCACCAGGAACATGCCCTGGGCGGCCAGCAGCCCGCGCTGCTTGCCCGTGCGCCGCGACAGGCGCAGCCACAGCGGCCCGACGACCGTGGCCGGGACCAGGAAGGCCGCCATGAGCACCGCGGTCAGCGAGCGGTCGTGGAGGACGTACTGCGTGAAGAAGGGCAGCGCCGCGAGGAAGAGATGGGTGGTGGTGCCGGTGCAGAGGTACGAGAGCAGCAGCGCGCGGAAGTCGCGGTCGCGCCAGGCCGAGCGGACGTCGCCGAGCACCGAGTGCGGCCGCTCGCCCGGCGGCCGGAACCCGCAGCGCTCGGTGAGCCTGCGTACCCCGACGAGCGCGAGGAGACCGGAGCCGACGAGACCGCCCGCGAGCAGCAGCGCCATCCGCGTGTACGCGCCGCGGTCCCCGGACGAGACGAGGGCCGGCGCGCTGACGCCGGCGGCCAGCAGTCCGAGCGTCAGGAACGCCATGCGGAACATGAAGACGCGGGTGCGCTCGTGGTAGCCGATGCGCAGATCGGAGGGGGTCGTCAGATACGGCACCTGGAAGCAGGCGAAGAGCAGGTTCCCGACGATGTACGCGCCGCCGACCCACAGCGCGGCGCCGGTCCCGGTGAGCCCGGCCGGGACGCTGAACAGCGCGGTCCAGGCCACCGCGAGGAGCAGCCCCCAGCGCAGCATGGCGCGGCGGTGCCCGGTGCGGCGGGCCTGCCGGTCCGAGCGGGAGCCGAGGAAGGGGTGGACGACGATGTCGACGACCTTCGGCAGCAGCAGGGTCGCCCCGGCGAGGAACGGGGACACGCCAAGGGTCTGCGTGAGGAAGTAGAGCAGCAGCAGCCCGGGGACCGTCACCCACAGGCCCATGCCGACCGACCCGGCGGCGTAGAGGGAGAGATCGGCGGGGCGGGCCCGGGTGGCGCGGGCGTCCTGCGCCAGGGCGCTCATGGCGCGGACCGGTGGCGGCGGACGACACCGGCCGCCAACTCCGCGCCCGTGAAGGCGTTCTGGCGCACCCGGCCGGCGAGTGTGCGGGCCACGATGCGGTCGGTGAGCCCGGGCAGATGGCGGGCGAGGAAGAGCTCGACGGCGCCGCGCCGGGTCGTCGGCAGATCGCGGCGCACCCGGCGGCCGAGCCCGGCGCGCAGCACCGTGTCGACGACGCCGTCCAGCGGCTCGTAACTGCTCATGCCCTCAAGGGACAGCCCGGCCGCCGCCGTCGAGTCGTGGATGGGGCTGCGGACCGCCGACGGGTAGACGCAGGTGACGCCGACGTGGGTGCCGAGCTCCAGACGCAGCGCGTCGGCGTACGCGACGAGGGCCCGCTTGGACGCCCCGTACGCGGCGGCCAGCGGCAGCTGCATCGCGGCCATCCGGGAGGACACCATCACGACCCGGCCGCGCGCGGCGACGAGGGCCTCGACGCAGGCCGCGGTCGTGCGCCAGGTGCCGAGCAGATTGAGGTCGAGCTGGCGGCGGACCTCCTCGCCCGGCGGGAGTTCGGCGGGGGCAGGGCCGCCGGTCCCCGCGTTGTTGATCAGCAGATCGAGCCCGCCGAGCCGGTCGAGCGCGGCGGATACGGCGACCGGCACCGCGGCGTCGTCGGTGAGGTCGCAGGGCAGCACCGCGACCGGGTCCTCGGCGCCCGGCGCCAGATCGAGGCCCACGACATGGGCGCCCAGGTCGGACAGGCGTGCGCAGATCGCGCGGCCGAAGGTGCCGGACGCCCCGGTGACCAGCACCCGGAGGCCGCGGGGGTCGCGCACGCCGCGCGGGGTCGAGGGGGTGCTCACAGGGCGCTCCTGTCGTGGGCGGTGGCCGTGGAGGGGGTGAACGGGCGGGCGCCGCGGCGCAGTCGGGCGCCGCCCGCGGAGATCTCGCGCGGCACGTCGGCCACGTACTGGTCGAAGTCGATCCGCATGGCGGGCCGCCGCTCGCCCCACCGCTCGACGGCGGCGCGCAGCGCGTGCGCGGCGGCGCGGCGCCGGTCCTCGGGGGACGGCAGGGCGTAGCGGCCGCCGAAGTGGGCGGCGGCCAGCTTGGCCTGGGCCTCGACCACCGGCAGCGCCGCGCCGGTCGACTGCATCAGGCCGACGAAGCACAGGCTCGGGTCGTCGAGGTGGAACACCCGCTTGTAGAGCCGCAACCGCTCGGGGTCGGCGCCCAGCCAGCGCTCGGACAGGAACGGGACGGTGACCCGGTAGCCGGTCGCCCACACGATCACGTCGACCGGCTCGCGCCGCCCGTCGGTGAAGACGACGTGGTCGCCGTCGAGGCGCTCGACGCCGGGGCGCGCGGTGACCTCGCCGTGGGTGAGGCGGTGCAGGATCGTGTCGCTGATCGTGGGGTGGTTCTGGAACAGCCCCCCGGCCGGCGCGGGCAGCCCGTAGCTCTGCGGGGTGCCGACCGCGAGCCTGAGCATCGTCTCCGCGACGCGCTGGCGCAGCCGCCACGGCAGCACGGCCAGGGCGCCGCCGGTCGCGTCCGAGGGCCGCCCGAACAGGTACTTGGGCACGATGTGGACCCCGTGCCGGGCCGAGAGCAGCACCGGTCCGCGGGCCACGTACGAGGCGTCGACGGCGATGTCCATCGCGGAGTTGCCCATGCCGACGACGAGCACCCGGCGGTCCCGGAAGGCCTCGGCGGTGCGGTGGTCGTGGGCGTGCATCTGCGTTCCCGAGAAGGCGCCCGGGTACGCGGGCTCGGGCCACCTCGGGTCCCAGTTGTGCCCGTTGGCGACGACGACGGCGTCGAACCGCTCACTGCCCTCGCCCTCGCTGGTCACCTCCCACCCGTCCGCGACCCGCTCCACGGACGTCACCTTCGTCCCGAACCGGATCTGCGGTCCGAGCCCGAACTCCGCGCAGTAGTCGGCGAGATACCCGGCGACGAGGTCGGCCGACGGATAGTCCGGCCAGTCGGCGGGCATCGGGAAGTCCGCGAACTCGGTGCGCCCCTTGCTGGTGTTCAGGTGGAGCGAGGCGTACGCGGGGGACAGGCCGCTGGAGTTGTCGCGCACCCACAGCCCGCCCGGCCGGTCCCCCTGCTCGTACGCCACCGGCCGCGCGCCCACGTCGAGGAGTTCCTTGACGGCGGCGAGACCGGCCGCTCCCGCGCCGATCACGGCGACACGGCACGGTGCGGGCATGGGGCTCTCCTCCGGGAGGGGGCGGGACGGCCGGACTGTGGCCGACGCCAACCGTAGGTTCCGTCCCGCCCGTTGGACATGGGCCCCGGAACGGGATTCGGCCCGCCCGTTGTGCCCGGCCACAACAGCGGCGAGGATCCCGGACATGGCGGGACAGGACAGCACGGGCTGGAGCGGCGTCGTCGACCTCATCGAGCGGGTCGTCGGCGAGGACGATCTGATGCCCTCCGTGGTGACAGGAGTGCGCAGCACCGTGCGGGAGGTGGCGGTGCTGCCCGCAGCGGACATCGCGGGGCACACCCGCGCGCTGCTCGCGGCGGCGACCCGGGCGCTCGCCGCGCGGCGCGGGCCGACGGAGGCGGAGCTGTCCTTCGTCGAGGAGCTGGGCTCCACCCGCGCCCGGCAGGGCGTGCCCATCGAGGCGGTGCTCGGGGCGATCCACGTCGCCGAGCGGGCGATCTGGTCACGGGCCAGGGAGGTCGCGGCCGGCCGCGGCATCGAGGCCCATGTGCTGCTCGACGCGCGGGAGCTGTACGACGACTGGGCGCAGGCGGTGCGGGCCCGGCTGATCACCGCGCACCGGGCCGCCGACACCGGGCGCGCGGGCGCGGGGGACCGGGATCTGGCGGTGCTGCGGCGGCTCCTCGAAGGAGGTTCGGCGGCGACGCTGGCCGCGGCCGAGGCGGGGCTGCCGGCCGGCGGCGGCCTGTGGGTGCTGGTGGCCCGCCCCGCCGACGGCGCGCCCGCGCCGCCCGTGCGCGACCTCGGCCCCGTGCTCCTCGCGCACCTGGACGGACTGCTGGTCGGCGTGTTCACGCGGGCCCCGTACCGGCTGTCCGGCGGCGGCCCCGCGGGTCTCGCGGGGCCCGCGGAACCGGAGGACATGGGCACGCTGCGGCGCCTGGCGCTGGCCGCCCTGACCGCCGCGGAGGCGACCGGGCGGGAGGGCGTCGTGCATGTGGCGGACGTCGCCGTGCTCGCGGCCGTCGCCGACCGGGCCGACCTCGCGGCCATGCTGACGGACCGTCACCGTGCGGCGTTCGCGGAGTTCGGCGCCCACGTGGAGCCCGTCGCGGCGGCCGTCCGCGCCTGGCTGGAGTCGGGGCGCGACGTGACGGTGGCCGCCGAGCGCCTCTTCGTCCACCCCAACACCGTGCGCAACCGCGTGCAGCGCTTCGCCGCGCTCACCGGCATCGACCCGGCCGACCCGTTCGGGGCGATGAACGCGTGGTGGCTGTGCCGGTCGTGGCTCGCCGCGCAGGGCGAACCGCAGCGCTGAGCCGGCGCGCGGCCGGCCCAGCTCCGGTGGCTACTACTTGTGCCAGGGCCCCGTGACCGCGAACGTGGTCCCGGGCGTATAGCAGTTCACGTACATCGTGTCGCCGTCCGGCGAGAACGTGACGCCGGCGAACTCGCCCCACTCGGGCTTGTCGGCCGTACCGATGTTCTGGCGGCCGCGCGCCATGGCGTACACCTCGCCCTTGCGCGTCACGCCGAACACGTGCTGCGCACCCTCGCCGTCCTCGCACACCATCAGGCCCCCGCTGGGCGCGAGGCAGATGTTGTCGGGCTCCTCGCCGGGCAGTTGGACGTCCGTGTCGGGCCCGAACACGATGACCAGCGTCAGCCGGCGCGACGACGGGTCGTAGCGCCAGATCTGCCCGAAGTGGTCGGCGGCCGAGCCCTCGCGGCTGCGGGCGTACGACGACACGAAGTAGACGCTGGAGCCGCCCCAGTAGCAGCCCTCCAGCTTCTGCGCGTGGGTGATGCCCTTCGGGCCGAAGTCCTGGTTGCGGATGGGCGTCTGCGCGGCCAGCGGGTCCGGCACGTCGACCCACTCGATGCCGCTGAACGTGGCGCCGGTCTCCTGGACCGCCGACAGGTCCGGCACGCCCGGCACCCGCATCGCCTGCAGCTTGCCGCCCGCGCGCAGCGAACCGAGGCCGCCCTTCCGGTTCTTGGGCAGGAAGCGGTAGAAGAGCCCGAAGGGCTTGTCGAAGGCGTCCTCCGTCTCGTAGACGACGCCGCGCTTCGGGTCGACGGCGATCGCCTCGTGCTGGAAGCGGCCCATCGCGGTCAGCGGGACGGCGCCCGAGCGGTGCGGGTCGACCGGGTCGACCTCGAAGATGAACCCGTGGTCCTTGGTGTAGCCGTTCGTACCGGCCTTGTCCTCGGTCTCCTCGCAGGTCAGCCAGGTGCCCCACGGGGTGGGCCCGCCCGCGCAGTTGACGGCCGTGCCGGCGATGCCGACCCGCTCGGACTGGACGTTGTTCTTCCGGTCCACGGAGAGCACGGTGCAGCCGCCCTTGCCCATCGGGTCGTACGTCAGACCCTCGACGGTCGGTACCGCGATCTTCCCGGTGACCCGGTTCTCGTGGTTGCGCACGAGGTGTACGCGGCCCTGTCTGCCGGCGAAGGCCGCCATCCCGTCGTGGTTCGAGGGCACCTTGCCCTCGCCGGAGCGCAGTGGCTCGCCTTCCCGCGACAGGACCTTGTAGCGGAATCCCTTGGGAAGGTCGAGCAGCCCGGCCGGGTCGGGCACCAACGGGCCGTATCCGGCGCGTCCTTGGGCGACGGCGGAGCCGGCGAACAGTTCGGAGAGGTTCCCGGCGAAGGCGATGCCCACTCCCAGGGCGCCGGTGCGGGCGAGGACTTGACGTCGAGTTGCGGACTGTCGTGCGTCAGCGGTGTGCGACATGGGTGACCTCCTGCTGGCGGACAGGAACTGTGACCCGGCTGTGTCTATCACGTGCCCTTCGCCCCGGGAACCACGCGCGTAGCGCACACAATCCGTGCACCACCCACGTATCGGCTCACCTGCGCGGCGCCCGTGGTTACTCGTGTACGAGGCCCTTCCCGTCGCGCGCGAGCGCGGTCAGCCGGGAGATCGCCCGGAAGTACTTCTTCTTGTACCCGCCGTTCAGCATCTCCTCGCTGAACAGCTTGTCGAACGGCTGTCCAGACGTGAGCACCGGTATCTCGCGGTCGTACAGCCGGTCCGCCAGGACGACGAGCCGCAGCGCGGTCGACTGGTCGGGCACGGCCGCCACATCGGTGAGGCAGACGGCCTTCAGGTCGTCCGTGAGCGCCCCGTACCGGCTGGGGTGCACGCGCGCGAGGTGCTCGAGGAGGTGCGGGAAGTCGTCGAGCGAGGCGCCCTCGGTGGCGTACGCCGCCTTGGTGACCTGTTCGTCGGTGAACGGCGAGGGGGCCTCGGGAAGGCCGCGGTGCCGGTAGTCCTCGCCGTCGATGCGCAGCGGCCTGAAGTGGGCCGACAGGCCCTGGATCTCGCGCAGGAAGTCGGCGGCGGCGAACCGGCCCTCGCCGAGCTTGCCCGGCAGCGTGTTCGACGTTGCGGCGAGCGCGACACCCGCCTCGACCAGCTTCCCGAGGAGGGACGACACGAGGACCGTGTCCCCCGGGTCGTCCAGCTCGAACTCGTCGATGCACAGCAGCCGGTGCCCGCTGAGCGTCCTGACGGTCTGCTGGAAGCCCAGCGCGCCCACGAGGTTCGTCAGCTCGACGAACGTGCCGAACGCCTTGTGCTGGGGCTCGGCCGGCGTCGCGTGCCACAGGGAGGCGAGGAGGTGGGTCTTGCCGACGCCGTAGCCGCCGTCGAGATAGACGCCGCGCGGCCCGGTCGGGGCGGCGGGCTTCTTGGCGAACCAGCGGCGCTTGCCGGAACCGGAGGCGTGCGCCCCGCCGAGACCGGCCGCGAAGCCGCTCAGGACCTGGACGGCCTCGATCTGACTGGGCTGGTTCGGGTCCGGAATGTACGTGTCGAAGCGGGCGGAGCTGAACCGCGGCGGCGGCACCATCTCGGCGACCAGGCGCTCCGCGGGTACGTGCGGCTCGCGGGCGCACAGGGACAGCGGCGCCGCGTCGGGTATGGGGCTGATGCCCATCTGGCTGGACTCCCGGGAGTCGGCGGCTTCGAGGGATGACGACACAGCCACCCAGCTTAGTCGCCGTGCCACACTGCACGTCATGCGACGCCTGTTCCCTGTGACGTACGAAACAGCAGATGGCAAGGGGTACGAGGGGAGGGAGGCGAGTCCGGAGGGGCGCGAGTGGAGCCTCGACGAGCTCGCCGACGCCTACGCCTACCCGCCCGAGGCCGGGCGCGCGCCCTGGCTGCGGGCGAACATGGTCTCCACGCTCGACGGGGCCGCCCAGCACGACGGCCGCTCCCAGCCCATCTCCTGCGACACCGACATGCGGATCTTCGGCACGCTGCGCGCGCTCGCCGACGTCGTCGTGGTCGGCGCGGAGACGGTCCGCCTGGAGGGCTACCGCCCCGCCCGCGCGCGCGAGGCGTTCGCCGAGCGCAGGAAGGCGGCCGGGCAGGGCCCCGCCCCGCAGATCGCCGTGATCAGCGCGAGCCTCGACCTCGACTTCGGCCTGCCCCTGTTCACCGACCCGCTGGTGCCGACGCTGCTGCTCACCGGCGCGAGCGCCCCGGCCGAGCGGGTCGCGGCGGCGCGCGCGGCGGGCGTGGAGGTACTGATCGCGGGCGACGGCGCGGCGGTCGAGCCGGACCGCGCGGTGGCGGCGCTCGGCGAGCGGGGCCTCAGGCGGCTGCTCACCGAGGGCGGGCCGAGGATGCTCGGTCAGTTCGTGGCGGGCGGGGTACTCGACGAGTTGTGCCTGACCGTGTCGCCGATGCTGACCGCGGGGGACGCCCAGCGGATCGCGGGCGGCTCGGCGCTGGCCGTGCCGGAGCGGTTCGAACTGGCGTCCCTACTGGAGGAGGACGGATTCCTGTTCAGCCGTTATGCCCGGCAGCGGGGCGGACATCAGCCGCTCCCATGGGCAGCGCGGCGACATTCGGCGGAATGAGTCGTTCCGTTTAGCTTTGGCTGGGCACACTAAATCTCGCAGACCCCGTGCGAACGCGGGGCAGGATGGTTTCCGCAGGTCCGCTGGTCCACCCGGAGGGTCGCCGTCAGTCGGCCCACGGTAGGAGAAGAAGGGCGCCCGTCGTGTTCACGAGCGTATTGATGATCGAGAAGGCTCTGACCTCCGCCGACGTGGAGTTCGTCACCACGTTGCACGGAGAGGAGGAAGTCTCCTTCCACGTGCTGCTCCAGCCCCGCGGGGACCAGGCCGACCGCCTGCTGCGGGCCATCGACGACGTCGCGATGGGGGAGTTCGACGAGGCGGGCAAGGAGAACGAGGTGCCCGAGGGAGACGAGGCCAAGGGCCCGGCGGAGAAGGCCCTCGCGGTCTCCCTCGCCGCGCTTCACCAGGCGGGCAGCGAGGCGGTGGGCCGGCTCATCGAGGACCACCCGCTGGACGCCCTCAAGGCGCTCGTCGGCGAGGTGAAGGCGGACGAGGTCATCGTGCTGACCGATCCGCACTACGTCGAGGAGTTCTTCCACCGGGACTGGGCCTCGCGCGCCCGCCACCAGGTCGGCGTACCGGTCCTGAAGCTGTTCTCGCACAGCAAGGCGTGACAACGGGGAGAGGTGCGGGGCGGTGCCGGGCGAGGCAATAGGCTGGGGCCCGTGCCGTGGTCGTCGGGACCACGGGTCAGGACATCCGAGAACCCCAGGGGAGACCACGCATGGCACCCGGCCTGCCGAATTCCGTCGCCGACATGGACCGACCGCACTTCATCGGCATCGGCGGCGCCGGCATGTCGGGCATCGCCAAGATCCTCGCCCAGCGCGGCGCGCGGGTGGCGGGCAGCGACGCCCGCGAGTCCGCCACGGCGCAGGCGCTGCGCGAGCTCGGCGTGAGCGTGCACATCGGCCACGACGCCGCGCACCTCGCCTCCGACGCCACCTGCGTGGTCGTCTCCTCGGCCATCCGCGAGGACAACGCGGAGCTGGCCCGCGCGACGGAGCTGGGCATTCCGGTCGTGCACCGCTCGGACGCCCTCGCCTCCCTGATGGACGGCCTGCGCCCGATCGCGGTGGCGGGCACGCACGGCAAGACGACCACGACGTCGATGCTCGCCGTGTCCCTGAAGTCCCTCGGCCTGAACCCGTCCTACGCCATCGGCGGCGACCTGGACGTCCCCGGTTCCAACGCCGACCACGGCGAGGGCGAGATCTTCGTCGCCGAGGCCGACGAATCGGACCGCAGCTTCCACAAGTACGCGCCGGAAGTCGCGATCATCCTCAACGTCGAGCTCGACCACCACGCGAACTACGCGTCGATGGACGAGATCTACGAGTCCTTCGAGACGTTCACGGGGAAGATCACCCCCGGCGGCACCCTCGTCATCGCCGCGGACCAGGCGGGCGCGGCCGAGCTGACCCGCCGGGTCCGGGACACCACGTCCCTCAAGGTCGTCACCTACGGCGAGTCCGAGGGCGCGGACATCCGCATCCACAAGATCACGCCGCGCGGACTGACCAGCGAGGTGACCGTCCTCCTGGACGGCAAGCTGTTGACCTTCACGGTCTCGGTCCCCGGCCGCCACTACGCGCAGAACGCGGTGGCGGCGCTCGCCGCGGGCGTCGCGATGGGCATCCCGGCCCGCAACCTCGCCTCGGCGCTCAAGTCGTACACCGGTGTCAAGCGCCGCCTCCAGCTCAAGGGTGAGGAGAGCGGCGTCCAGGTCATCGACTCCTACGCCCACCACCCCACGGAGATGACGGCGGACCTGGAGGCCATGCGCTCGGCGGCCGGCGACGCCCGCATCCTCGTGCTCTTCCAGCCCCACCTCTTCTCCCGCACCCAGGAACTGGGCAAGGAGATGGGCCAGGCGCTCGCGCTCGCGGACTCCTCGGTCGTCCTCGACATCTACCCGGCCCGCGAGGACCCGATCCCCGGCATCACGAGCGCCCTGATCATCGACGCCGCGCGGGAGGCGGGCGCCGACGTGCAGGCCGCTGACGACAAGGACGCGGCGGTCGCGGCGGTCGCGGGAATGGCCAAGCCCGGTGATCTCGTTCTCACCATGGGCGCGGGCGACGTCACGGAGCTCGGCCCGCGCATCCTGGACCAGCTGAGGGGTTGAGAGACATGTCGTACGACGTCGAGAAGCCGGACGAGCAGTGGCGCGCGGAGCTGAGCCCGGCGGAGTACGCGGTACTGCGCCAGGCCGGCACGGAGCCCGCGTTCCGCGGTGAGTACACCGACACGAAGACGAAGGGCGTCTACGGCTGCCGAGCCTGCGGCGCCGAGCTGTTCACGTCCACCGAGAAGTTCGAGTCGCACTGCGGCTGGCCGTCCTTCTACGACCCGAAGAACACCGACGCCGTGGAACTCATCGAGGACCGCTCGCACGGCATGGTCCGCACCGAGGTGCGCTGCGCGCGCTGCGGCTCGCACCTCGGCCACGTATTCGAGGGCGAGGGGTACGCCACGCCCACGGATCAGCGGTACTGCATCAACTCGATCTCACTCACGCTGAGCCCCGAAGGGGAGTGAGGACCGGCGGCCCGGTGGTGCTCAGCGCGTCGCCGTCGCCGCCGTGACCGGCCGGAAGCCCGGGTTGCTCACGCAGTCCGACATGCGTTCGGTGTTGGTCTCCTTGTTGATGGGGCAGGCGCCGATGACGAAGCGCGGGGCGACCCCGCCGGGGAAGGCGACCTCCACCTGGTCGGCGTACTTGTGCGTGTCGCCGATGGTCTCGTTCACGTCGATCCCGTTCGGGGCGTCGATGTAGTAGTTGTACGCGCCGCCCTTCATCCACTTCGTCCACTTCTTGAAGAGGTCGTGGTCACGCGTGGTGGAGACGAACGGCGACGGCTGGTTCTTGAGGACGTACTTCTCCAGGTCGTACTGGCCGTTCACGGCGTCCTTCGGCGCGAAGCCCTCCTTGAAGATCACTGCCGGGGCGCGGCCGTCCGCCCGGTACAGCGTCCGGCAGTCGTTCCGGTACTCCGGGGCCGGCGAGATCCGCTCCAGGGGGACGCGGTCGATGGCCGCGTAGAGGCGGTCGGGGACGACGGGGCAGGAGGAGGGCGCGGCCTTCGCCACGGAGGCCGTGGAGCCCGCGGACTTCGCGGTGTCGGCGGCGGGGACGCTCGCCGTGGCCGAGGGCGCGGAGGCGAGGGCAAGGACGGAGACCGCGGCGGCGGGCAGGGTGGCGAGGCGGCGCGTGGTACGGGGCAGCTTGTTGATCATCATGAGCAGAACCTTCGGGGGTCCCGACCAGGATCCCCGCCAATCACCGGATCGTGGGCGTGTGCGCGTGCGTGGGCCGGTGCACGCGCAGCTCCTTGATTCCGTTGATGAAGTTCGAGACCAGACGCTTCGGCGGGGCCGCGAGCGTCAGCTCCGGCAGCGCCCGGCCCACCTCCTCGTACAGCGCCCGGAGTTGGAGGCGGGCGAAGTGGGCGCCGAGGCAGACGTGCGGGCCGTCGCCGAAGGAGACGTGGGGGTTGGGGGCGCGGGACAGGTCCAGGGCGAAGGGGGCGTGGAAGACGCGTTCGTCGTGGTTGGCGGAGGCGTGCAGGACGACCACCTTGTCGCCGCGCCGGATGCGGGTGCCCGCCAGGGTCGTGTCCTCGGCCGCCGTGCGGCGGAAGGTCAGGACGGGCGGGTGGCGGCGCAGCAGCTCGTCGAGCGCGAGCGCCACGTCGGCCCGGCCCGTGCGCAGTCGTCCGTACGCGGACGGGGCGCCGGCCAGCAGGGCCAGGCCGCCGGGGGCCGCGCTGCGGACCGTGTCGTTGCCCGCGATCGTCAGCAGGAAGAAGAACATCTGGCGCTCGGGCGGGGTGAGATCGGGGTCCGCGGCGAGCGTCGTCATGATGTCGTCGGCGGGGTGGGCGCGTTTGTGGGCCGTCAGTTCGTCGGCGTACGCGAACATGTCGGCCAGCGCGGAGGGGGAGCGCGGGTTCACCGGTGGGCCCGGGGTGGCCGCGGCCGCCCCGGCCGTCTCGTCGGGGTCCTGGTAGCCGATGACGCGGCGCGTCCAGTGCAGCAGCAGCGCGCGGTCGGACTCCGGGACGCCCAGGAGGTCGGCGAGGTTCAGAAGGGCGTAGTCGTCGGTGACCGTGGCGACCAGGTCCACCGCGTCCGCGTCGTCGTCGAGCGCCTTGCGCAGCAGGGTTCTTGCCCGGTCGCGCACCGATTCCCCGAACGCCTCCACGCGGCGCGGCGTGAACGCCCGGCTCACCAGGCGGCGCAGCCTGCCGTGGGCCGGCGGGTCCTGGTTGAGCATCATGCCGCGGATGAACGGGAGGTCCGCCGGGTCCGGATCGCGGATCTGGGTCGCGCCCAGGCACGAGGAGTACGCCGACGCGTCCTTGAGGACCCGGACCACGTCCGCGTGCCGGGCGACCGCCCAGAAACCGGGGCCCTCCGGCCAGCCGAGGACCGCGGGCTCCGGCTGCCAGGCCACCGGGTGGTGGTCGCGCAGCGTCCGGTAGCGCTCGTGCGGGACGCCTTCGGCGTACAGCCGGGGGTCGAAGACGCCCGGCACCTCGCGGTCCGTCATGCGCGCCTGCCCGCGCGGTCCGCCCGCAGGAAGTCCTCCATGACGCGGATCAGCGAGAGCGGCGCCTCGTCCATCGCGTAGTGGCCGCACACGGGCAGGTCGACGAGCTCGCCGCGGGTGAACCAGGTCAGCCACGTCGAACGCATCAGGGGCGCGGCGAGCGCCGGGTCGAGCTGCCCGGTGACCGCGAGCGCGGGGACCGTACAGGGCTCCAGATCCGCGTGGAAGTCGTCGCCGGTCCACGAGTCGAGCCAGGCCCGGAACGCCTTGGCGTCGCTGCACGCGAGCGAGCGCTCCACCATGCGGTCCAACCACGCGGCGGGGCGTACGCCGCCCGTCGTGACGTCGATGATCGCGCGGCGGTTAGCGGGGGAGGAGTCGGCCGTCACGAACAGCTCCCACTGCTCGGGCGGCATCGGAAGCCCGGACGCCGGGACGGGGGAGATGCCCACGATGCGGCGCACCCGGTGCCGCGCGTTCGCCACCACGCGCTGCGCCACGCTGCCGCCCATGGAGTGCCCGATCAGCGAGAACCGCTCCCAGCCGAGCCGGTCCGCCAGGTCGAGCACATCCGCCGCGGCCTCGGCCGTCGTGCACGCGCCCGGCGTCTGTTTCGCCTCCCCGTAGCCGCGCAGGTCAACCAGCGCGTACTGGAAGGAGGCGCGGTCCAGGTCGGGCACGATGGGCGCGTAGGCGGTGCGGTCGGCGAACCAGCCGTGCACCGCGATCACCTTGTGCGGGCCGTCACCGTGCAGTTCGTACGGCAGGACGAAGGACAAGGCCACGTCGACTCCCCAGGGTGTGGAACTTCAGGCGGTGCCGGACGCCTCCAAGGTGGCGCGGGGCGGTGCCCGGCCACAAGAGGGCGCACGCGCGCGTGGCCGTGTGCGCCCTGTCCCATCGGCGACAATGGACGGGTGACCTCCCCGGACGCCCCCCTCGACCGCCCCGACCTGCGCGCCGACTGCGCGGACTGCTTCGGCCTGTGCTGTGTCGCCCTCCCCTTCGCGAAGTCGCACGACTTCGCCCACGACAAGAACGCGGGCACGCCCTGTCGCAACCTTCAGGAGGACTTCCGCTGCGGCATCCACGCGCGGCTGCGCGACGAGGGCTACCCCGGCTGCACCGTCTTCGACTGCTTCGGCGCGGGCCAGAAGGTCTCCCAGGTCACCTTCGACGGTATGAGCTGGCGTGAGCGGCCCGAGAGCTCCAGGGTCATGTACGAGGTCTTCCCCGTCATGCGGCAACTGCACGAGCTGCTCTGGTACTTGAGCGACGTACTGGAGCTGGCCGCCGCCCGTCCCGTGCACGGTGACGCCCGGCGGGCCCGCGAGGACATCGAGCGGCTGACCCGCGCGCGCAGCGACGAACTCGTCGCCGCCGACGTGCCGGCCATCCGCGGCGACGTGAACACCCTTCTACTGAAGGCGAGCGAACTGGCGCGCGCCGACGTGCCCGGCGCCCTGGGCCGCAAGAAGAACCACCGGGGCGCCGACCTGGTGGGCGCCCGGTTCAAGAAGGCCGACCTGCGGGGCGCCAATCTCCGCGGCGCCCTGCTCGTGGCCGCGGATCTGACCGGCGCCGACCTCCGCTCGGCCGACCTGATCGGCGCGGACCTGCGGGACGCCCGGATCCAGGGCGCCGACCTCACCGGGGCGCTGTTCCTCACCCAGGCGCAGGTGAACGCGGCGCGCGGGGACGCCGCCACCCGCATCCCGGCGGGTCTGCGGCGCCCCGCGCACTGGGCGTAGGGCCTGTCGTCCGGATCAGGCCCCGGACCTCAAGGGCCTCAGGAGGCGCACACCGAAGGCAGTGCCTGCGCGAGGCCCTTGAGGTGCAGGGCGTCGAACCCGCGCGCGTGGGCGTCGCGCAGCGCCGCGGCCGTCAGCAGCGGACCGCAGGCCGCGGAGGCGCGGGTGGGAGCCACCTCCCGCAGCGCGTCGAGGAGCTGTGTCGTGATCCGGTCGAGCTGCGGCCTGACCTCCTTCGCGAGGTCGGGGCGCTCGGTCGGGCGCTGCTCGGGGTGGGCGTCCCAGCGGGCGTACAGGCCGCGCTGGACCACCTTGTTGGCCTCGATCTGGTCCCGGAAGACGGCCTGTGCGAACGCCGGGTCGATGCCGAGGCCCGCCGAGCGCTCCGCCACGTCGTCGAGGATCACCTTCTCGCGTGCCGGGTCGTCGATCGGCGCGTCCGTGCCGTACTTGGCCGCCGCGACCTTGTCCGCGAGGGCCAGCCGCTCGGTGGCGAGCGAGGTGATCGCGGCGAGGGCGCGCGGGTCCGCGTGGGCGCTCTGGGAGGAGGTGGCGGCGGGCGCGGCCGGGGCCGCGGTCGCCGGGAGGGCCGCGCCGCCGAGGGCGAACGCGGTGGCGGCGCCCAGGGTGAGCAGGCAGCGGGCGGTGGTCGACGTGGTCCGGATGCGCAAGGCGGGTCCTTCGTCTCGTACGGGCAACGGGCGTGCGTTTCCCTGAACGTACGTCGAACAACCCAGGTTCACGCGATGGTGCGATCATCTTCCGCCCCGTGGATGCCGGTTGACGGCCCCGGGTAGGGCCGCGCTCATGACACACGAGTCCACACAGCCCTTCCGTCTGCCGCGCTTCTACATGCCGTACCGGGCCAGGCTCAATCCGCACCTGGACGAGGCGCGGGCCCATTCCGCGGTGTGGGCCCGCGAGATGGGGATGCTGGAGGGCAGCGGTGTCTGGGACCGGGCCGACCTCGACGCGCACGACTACGGCCTGCTGTGCGCGTACACGCACCCCGACTGCGACGGTCCCGCCCTCTCCCTGATCACCGACTGGTACGTGTGGGTCTTCTTCTTCGACGACCACTTCCTGGACATGTTCAAGCGCACGAACGACCGAACGGCCGGCAAGGCGCACCTGGACCGGCTGCCGCTGTTCATGCCGATGGAGCTCGACACCCCCGTGCCCGAGCCCGAGAATCCGGTCGAGGCGGGCCTCATCGACCTGTGGCGGCGCACCGTGCCCGCGATGTCCATGGACTGGCGGCGGCGCTTCGCGGAGTCGACCGAGCACCTCCTGAACGAGTCGATGTGGGAGCTGTCCAACATCAACGAGGGACGGATCGCCAACCCCGTCGAGTACATCGAGATGCGCCGCAAGGTGGGCGGCGCCCCCTGGTCGGCGGGCCTGGTCGAGTACGCGACCGCCGAAGTCCCGGCCTGCGTCGCGCAGTCGAGGCCGCTGCGCGTCCTCATGGAGACGTTCGCCGACGCGGTGCACCTGCGCAACGACCTGTTCTCCTACGAGCGGGAGGTCAGGGACGAGGGCGAACTCTCCAACGGCGTGCTGGTGTTGGAGACCTTCTTCGACTGCACGCCCCAGGAGGCGGCGGAGGCCGTCAACGACGTGCTGACCTCGCGGCTGCACCAGTTCGAGCACACCGCGCTGACCGAGGTCCCCGCCCTCTCCGTGGAACAGGGGCTCACGCCGGACGAGATCGCCGCCGTCGCCGCGTACGCGCGCGGGTTGCAGGACTGGCAGTCCGGCGGCCACGAGTGGCACATGCGCTCCAGCCGCTACATGAACAAGGAGGCCACCGCGCGCACCGAGCCGCCCCTGGGTCGGCCGAGCGGACTCGGGACCGGCGCCACGGACGTACGGGCGCTGCTCGACGAGGTCGGCGCCGAGCGCCTGCGCGCGTACACGCACGTGCCGTTCCAGAAGGTCGGCCCCTCCCTGATCCCCGACATCCACATGCCGTTCACGCTGCGCCTCAACCCGGAGCTCGACGGCGCCCGCGCGCGGCTGCTCCCCTGGACGCACCGCATGGGCATCCTCGGGGAGGGCGTCTGGGACGAGGACAAACTCCGCGCCTACGACCTGCCGTTGTGCGCGGCGGGCCTCGACCCGGACGGCTCGCCGGAGGCGCTCGACCTCAGCTCCCAATGGCTCGCCTGGGGCACCTATGGAGACGACTACTACCCGCTCGTCTTCGGACACCGCCGCGACCCGGCCGCCGCCAGGCTGTGCACCACGCGGCTCTCCGCCTGCATGCCCGTCGACGGCGAGGAGATCCCGCCGCCCGCCAACGCCATGGAGCGCGGCCTCGCCGACCTGTGGCGGCGCACCACGGCCGACATGACCCCGCGGCAGCGGCAGACCCTGAAGGACTCCGTCGAGGTGATGACCGAGAGCTGGGTGTGGGAGGTCGCCAACCAGTTGCAGAACCGCGTCCCCGACCCCGTCGACTACCTGGAGATGCGCCGCGCCACCTTCGGCTCCGACCTCACCCTCAGTCTGTGCCGGATGGGCCACGGGCCCGCCGTGCCGCCCGAGATCTACCGCACGGGCCCGGTGCGCGCCCTGGAGAACTCGGCCATCGACTACGCGTGTCTGCTCAACGACGTGTTCTCGTACCAGAAGGAGATCGAGTACGAGGGCGAGATCCACAATGCGGTCCTGGTCGTGCAGAACTTCTTCGGCGCGGACTACCCGACGGCCGTCGGCATCGTGAACGACCTGATGACGCAGCGCATGCGGCAGTTCGAGCACATCGTCGAGCACGAACTCCCCGTCCTCTACGAGGACTTCGGTCTCGACCGCAAGGCGCGGGCGGTCCTCGACGGGTACGTCGAGGACCTGCGGAACTGGACGGCCGGCATCCTCAACTGGCACGCGAACGTGGACCGTTACCGCGACGCCTGGCTCGGGCGGCGCGCCCACGGCTTCGTGCCCGGCCGGATCCCGGCGCCTCCGGTCGCGACGGTTCCGCTCGGTTTCAAGAACCGCACGTCCGGAATGGGCGATTCGGGGAACTTCGCTGGGGCGTCAGCCGTCTTGTGAGGTGAGACGGCCGTTCACGGCCGCAACAGGACGGCCGTTCGCGGCCGTGGAACGGGGACTGTTCGAGAACACACGGGGGTGTTCTTTTCATGACCGAAATCTTCGAGCGCAGCACGGACAAACTCACCGGGATCGAGGAGGCCGCGAGCGAGATCGCCGCGGCCGCCGTGGGGGAACTGGCGCCGTACGTGGCGCCGTTGACGGTGCCGCCGGTGCTGCGGCCCGACTCCGGTGACGTCCGACAGGAAACGGAGATCGCGCTGCGACCCACGTGGCAGCGGCTGCACCCGCAGCTCCCGCCGACACTGATGTGGGGATACGGCGTCGACACAGCGTCGGTGCCGGGCCCGACGATCGAGGTGCGGCGCGGCGAGCGCGTCCGCATCGCCTGGACGAACCGCATCCCGAAGGGCAGCGAGTACCCGGTGACGTCGGTGGAGGTGCCCAATCCGCCGGCCGAACCGGGGCAGGACCCGCCGCCCCCGCCGACCACGCTGCCCGGCCGCGGCGGCGTCGCGGCGAACGCGGACGTGGCCGCGCTGCCCGCCTGGACCGTGACGCATCTGCACGGCGCGCAGACGGGCGGCGGCAACGACGGCTGGGCGGACAACGCGGTGGGCTTCGGCGACGCCCAGCTCTCCGAGTACCCGAACGACCACCAGGCGGTGCAGTGGTGGTACCACGACCACGCGATGAACATCACCAGGTGGAACGTGTACGCGGGCCTCTACGGAACCTACCTGGTCCGGGACGACGAGGAGGACGCCCTGGGGCTGCCCTCCGGGGAGCGGGAGATCCCGCTGCTGCTCGCCGACCGGAACCTGGACACGGACGAGGACGGCAGGCTCAACGGCAGGCTGCTGCACAAGACCGTGATCGTCGACCCGGCGAACGAGGAGACGGGCAAGCCCGTCACCATTCCGTTCAGCGGCCCGTACACGACGGTCAACGGGCGGATCTGGCCCTACGCGCAGGTGGACGCGGGCTGGTACCGCTTCCGCCTGGTGAACGCGTCGAACGCGCGGATCTACAACCTCGTGCTCATCGACGAGGACGGCGACCCGGTGCCCGGCGTCGTGCACCAGATCGGCAGCGACGGCGGGCTGCTGCCGCGGCCCGTCCCGATCGACTTCGATGGCGCGCTGCCGACGCTGCCCGTCGCGCCCGCCGAGCGCATGGACCTGCTCATCGACTTCGCGGCCCTCGCGGGCAAGCGGGTGCGGCTGGTCGACAAGGGCCGCAACCAGGCGCCGGGCGAGCCCGACGTACCCGGTGACGTGCGCTTCCCGCACGTCATGGAGTTCCGGGTGGGCGAGTGCGGCGACCCGGACCCGTTCGTGCTGCCCGAGGTGCTGTCCGGCTCCTTCCGCCGGCTCACCCACGACATCGAGCACGGGCACCGGCTGATCGTCCTGACGCCGCCCGCGACCAAGGGCGGCGGCGGACACCCGGAGATCTGGGAGATGCAGGAGGTCACCGACGAGTCCGAAGGGGCCGAGGACATCCAGGTGCCCGGCGACGGCGTCATCCAGCTCGTCGACGACAAGGGCCAGTTGAAGACGTACCGGCGCATCGCCCGGACCTTCAACGACGGGCTCGGCTTCACCATCGGCGAGGGCACCCACGAGCAGTGGAGCTTCCTCAATCTCGCCGTGAACCCGCCGGTCGTGCACCCGATGCACATCCACCTCGCCGACTTCCAGATCCTCGGCCGGGACGTGTACGACGCCTCCGGTTTCGACGTCGAGGTGGGCGGCACGGTCAAGCCGGTCGCGTTCGACCCGAACCAGGTGATCCCGCTGCCGCCCAACGAGCAGGGGCACAAGGACGTGTTCCGCGCCCTGCCCGGCCAGATGCTGCGCGTCATGGGCAGGTTCGACGGGGCGTACGGCCGGTTCATGTACCACTGCCACCTCCTGGAGCACGAGGACATGGGCATGATGCGGCCCTTCGTGGTGCTTCCGAAGGAAGCCCTGAAGTTCGACCACGGGGCCGGGCACGGCGGTGGCCACGGGGGCCACACCGGCTGACCGGCCGAATCTCGAGGAGCACGGGACGCCGGGCGCCGGCGTTCGAGCCGGCGCCCGGCAGTCTCACTCGTTCGTGGTTCGTCGGGGGCGTGCGCGGAGGGTAGGGCTCTGGCCGTGGCCGAACGAGCCAGGGACCGGAGGCGGGCGACCCCATGGAACAGACTGCGTTGCGTCCCAAGTCGATGCCCGGATCCGGGGGCCGGGCATCGGCCGCGACGTCGGGGCCGGAGCCGCCCGCCGACCCGCTGACGCGTCCCGCACCGGCGCCGCGGCCCGGCAGGCCGCACGCCGTCCGCCGGCGCGGCAGGCGCCTGTGCAGCGTGCTGTGCGGGCTGCTGTGCGCGGTGGTCCTGGTCCTTGCGGGCATCGGCCTCGGCACTGTGGGAGCCACCGTCATCGGCATGGGCAAGCTCGCCGACCTGAAGCGGCAGGCCCCGCCCGCGGCGCGCCCCGCCGCCCCGCCGCCGAGCAGCGCCGCTCCGACGCCGGGCCCCACCCCGGCGCCCGCGCCGCCCGCGTCGCCCCTGGCGACGGGCGGGCTCGGCGTGGAGGTCGTCGACGCCCCCAGGACGTCCGGCGCGCTCGTCGTCGCCGTGCACATCCCGGGCCCCGGCTACACGGGCGGACTGGTCCGCGGCGACGTCCTGGTGGGCCTCGGCGCGCGCCACGTCGGCTCGGCGCTGGACCTCGCGGCGCACGTGGCCGACGCGGCGGACGCCCGCCCCGGACGGCAGCTCGTGGTCACCGTCCGGCACGCGAACGGTGAGCTGCAGAAGCTGGCGGTCACACCAGGGGTGGTCACATGACGTCCGCGTTCGGCGCGCGCCCCGCCCCGGGCGCCTGAAATCATGGGCAGAGGTCGGTCTCGCGCCGCCCCGCGCCGCCGGGCAGGATGGCTGCCCGTACGACGCCCGCGCCCACCCGTACGAGAGGTCAGGACATGACGACCGGTACCCCCGCGCCCTTCACCGCCGCCGACTACAAGGCCCGCATGGACCGTGCCGCGCAGTCCGCCGCCGACGCGGGGCTCGCCGGAGTGCTGGTCGCGCCGGGCCCCGACCTCGTATGGCTCACCGGCTACCACGTGCCGGCCGACACCGAGCGGCTCACCCTCCTCGTCCTCGCGGCCGGCCAGGAGCCCACGCTCGTCGTGCCCACCCTGGAGGCCCCCGACGCCGCGAAGGCCGCGGGCGCCGACGCGATGACGCTGCGCGACTGGATCGACGGAAAGAACCCGTACGACGTCATGGCCCCGCTGCTCGACGCGCGGGGCCGCTTCGGGGTCAGCGACAACGCCTGGGCGATGCACCTGCTCGGCCTCCAGAAGACGCTCCCCGGGACGTCGTACGCCTCCCTCACCGAGGCCCTGCCGATGCTGCGCGGCGTGAAGGACGCCGCCGAGCTGGAGCGGCTCGCCGCCGCGGGTGCGGCGGCGGACGCCACGTACGAGGAGATCAAGAAGGTCGCCTTCGCGGGCCGCCGCGAGAACGACATCGCCGGTGAACTGGCCGATCTGCTCAAGCGGTTCGGGCACTCGCAGGTCGACTTCACCGTCGTCGGCTCGGGCCCGAACGGCGCCAATCCGCACCACGAGGCGAGCGACCGCGTCATCCAGGACGGCGACATGGTGGTCCTCGACTTCGGTGGCCTCAAGCACGGCTACGGCTCCGACACCACCCGCACCGTGCACGTCGGCGAGCCGACCGCCGAGGAGCGCGAGGTCCACGACATCGTCCGGGAGGCGCAGACCGCGGCCTGTGACGCGGTGCGGCCGGGCATCGCCTGCCAGGACGTCGACCGGGTCGCCCGCAAGGTCATCACGGACGCCGGGTACGGCGAATACTTCATCCACCGCACCGGGCACGGCATCGGCGTCACCACCCACGAACCGCCCTACATGATCGAGGGCGAGGAGCAGGAGCTGGTGCCGGGCATGTGCTTCTCCGTCGAACCCGGCATCTATCTGCCGGGCCGGTTCGGCGTCCGCGTCGAGGACATCGTGACCGTCACCGAGGACGGCGGCCGACGCCTCAACGCGACGGCGCGCGAGCTGGCGATCGTGGGCTGAGCGGCCGTGCCGTCGACGCCGCGGCAGCCCACTGCCGACGCCGTGCGCCGCGTCCTCGGGGCGATGCTTCCGGACGGCGGCGCCCCCGAGGCACGCCCCGTCACCGAGGGCGGCGAGCACTCCACGTGGTGGGTGGGTCGGGCGCACGTGCTGCGCCTGGCCACCGACGGGGCGATGTCCGCGCGGCTGCGGCGCGAGGTGCGTCTTCGCGAGCTCGTACGCCCGCACGTCCCGGTCGCCTTGCCGGCCTCCGTCGCGACGGGGGAGTGGGCGCCCGGCCTCGCCTGCACGCTCGACAAGCGGCTGCCCGGGGAGTCCGCCGAGGTCAGGGACGTCACCGCGGCCGGCGAGGAGGATCTCGCCGGGCTGCTCGCGGGGCTGCGGGCGGTGCCGGTCGCACGGACCGGGTCGATCGGCGTGCCGAAGGTGGCGCCGCGCTCCCTGGAGAGCCTGCGCCGCGAGGCGGGCGCCGCCGCTCTAAAGCTCGACGCGGACGGCGAGTTCGAGGCCGAGCGGCTCGATCAGCTCTCGGCGCCGGCCGTCGCGCAGCTCGGCCCGCAGCCCGACACCGTGCTCGTCCACCGCGACCTCAAGGGCGAGCATCTGACGGTGTCGGCGGACGGCCGGGTGCGCGGCGTCCTCGACTGGGCCGACGCGGCCGTCGGCGACGCGGCGGAGGACATCGCCGGACTGACGATCGCCGTGGGCGCGCGGGCCGCGGTCCGCTCCGCGACGCTCGCGGGGTACGGACCGCGTTCGTGCCTGCGGGGGCTGTGGCTGGCCCGCTGCGATGTCCTCGTGCGGCTCGGCGACCGGCTGTACGGCGCCGACGACAGCCCCGTGGGGCTGCTGCGGGTGCAGCTTGAGCGGGCGTGGGAGGCGATCCTGCTGGAGCTGGTGTCGGAGGGCTGAACCGCCTCCTGCCCGTTCTTACGGCGCTGTGGCGCTACGGCGCGACAGCGATCACGCAGGACTCCGCCGGGACCGTCAGCACCCCGTCCCTGCCCGGCAGTTCCACCGGCTCCCACGCGGCGAGCAGCCGCGCCACCGGACGCCCCAGCGGAATCGACACCGGCACGTCCGACAGGTTCACCGCCACCCGCAGGTCGCCGCGGCGGTACGCGATCCACCGGGCCCGCTCGTCGTAGGCGACCTTGACCGCGGCCAGATCGGGGTCCTGGAGGTCAGGCCGTGCCCGGCGCAGGGCGATGAGCTCGCGGTACCAGGTGAGCACGCGCGCGTGGTGGCCGGTTTCCCGCTCCTCCCAGTTCAGACAGGAGCGCTCACGGGTGGCCGGGTCCTGCGGATCGGGAATGTATTCGGTATGCCCCTGCCGGGGCGTGGCGTCCTCGGCCCAGCCGTGCGCCGCGAACTCCCGCCGCCTGCCCTCGCGCACGGCGTCGGCGAGCGCGGGGTCCGTGTGGTCGGTGAAGTACTGCCAGGGCGTGCTCGCGGCCCACTCCTCGCCCATGAACAGCATCGGCGTGAACGGCCCGGTGAGCACGAGCGTCGCCGCGCAGGCAAGCAGTCCGGGGCCGACGAGCGCGCCGAGGCGCTCGCCCCGCGCCCGGTTGCCGATCTGGTCGTGGGTCTGGGTGTAGGCGAGCAGCCGGTGCGCGGGGACGGTGGCGCGGTCCAGCGGGCGGCCGTGGTGGCGGCCGCGGAACGTCGAGTACGTGCCGTCGTGGAAGAAGCCGTGGTTGAGCGTCTTGGCGAGCGCGGCCATCGGCCGCCGGGCGAAGTCCCCGTAGTAGCCCTGCCGTTCACCGGTTACGGCCGCGTGCACGGCGTGGTGCACGTCGTCGTTCCACTGCGCGTGCAGCCCGAGCCCGCCCTCGGCGCGCGGGGTGATGACGCGCGGGTCGCCGAGGTCGGACTCGCCGACCAGGAACAGTGGCCTGCCGAGGTCGTCGGCGAGCGCGTCCACGGCCGCCGACAGCTCCTCCAGGAAGGTCAGGGCGCGCCGGTCGTGGAGCTCGTGGATCGCGTCGAGCCGCAGCCCGTCGATCCGGTAGTCGCGCAGCCAGGCGAGCGCGCTGCCGATCAGGTACGCGCGCACCTCGTCGGAGCCGGGCGCGTCCAGGTTCATCGCGCTGCCCCACGGCGTGTGGTGGGTGTCGGTGAAGTACGGGCCGAACGCGGGCAGATGGTTGCCGGAGGGGCCCAGGTGGTTGTGCACCACGTCGAGCACGACACCGAGGCCGTGCTCGTGCGCGCTGTCGACAAAACGCTTCAGCGCCTCTGGCCCCCCGTACGGCTCGTGCACGGCCCACGGACCGACCCCGTCGTACCCCCAGCCGTGCCGCCCCGGCATGGGGCTCAGCGGCATCAACTCCACGTGCGTGACGCCCAGGTCGGCGAGGTGTCCGAGCCGCTGCGCGGCGGCGTCGAGCGTGCCCTCGCGCGTGTACGTGCCCACATGGAGCTCGTACAGGACGGCCCCGGTCAGCCCGCGCCCCGCCCAACCGCCGCGCCACGTATGGCGCCTGTGGTCGACGACGGCGCTCAGGGCGTCAGGGCCGTCGGGCTGCCGGCGCGAGCGCGGGTCGGGCAGCACGGGCCCGCCGTCGACCGCGAATCCGTACCGCGTGCCGTCGGCGGCCTCGGCCTCGCCGGACCACCACCCGTCGCCCCGGTACGGGTCGCGAGACAACGCGCGCGTGGTGCCCTGTTCGCCTTCGGCGCCCTGTGGTTCGTCCTCGGCGCCCCGAATGTGGAGCGTTACCTGTTCGGCCTGTGGTGCCCACACCTCGAACTGCACGGACCGTTCCCCCTCGTGACCGGATGCCTGCCGACAGTGACGGCTGGTTCCCATGGTGCGTCAGCTGTGATCGACGCGGGGCGGTTTCGCCTCGCTGGGGCATGCGTCACACGAAGTTTCGCCCGCGTGGCCCCACGCTCGCGGTTTTCTGGACACTTCGGCCTCCGCTGCCCGACAATTCCCTGTGTGACGTCCTCTTTTGAACACCACACGTACCCGGCTCGGCTCTCCGACGCCGAGCGGGACCGTGCGTTGAAGGTGCTCAGGGACGGCGTGGCCCTCGGCCGGCTCTCGCAGGACACGTTCGTGCGCCGTATGGAGCTGGTGTTCGCCGCCCGCAGGACCGAGGACCTCGACCGGCTCACCGCCGACCTGCACCAGGAGGGCCGCTGGTCGCGTGCGCTGTTCGGCACCGTGGGGGCGGTCTCCGGGTTCACGGTGCGGCTGCGCAGGGCGTGGACCGTGGAGCGGCTGCCGAAGCTGCTCCTGCCGCCGCCGGCGTCCCCGTACCCGCTGCGCATCGGCCGCGACCCGGCCAACGGGCTGCGGCTGAGCCACGACACGGTCTCGCGGGTGCACGCCGAGCTGAGCCGGCAGGCCGGCACGTGGGTGCTGCGCGACCTCGGCTCCACCAACGGCACGTCGGTGAACGGGCGCAGGGTGATCGGCGCGGCGGTCGTCAGGGGCGGCGATCAGGTCTCCTTCGGGCGCATGGCGTTCCGGCTGTCCGCCGACTGACCCGGCGGCGCGTGCTCACCCGTGCGCGTGCTCATCGGCGCCCGTTCTCAATCGCGCGCGTGCTCGACTTCGCCCGTCCTCGCCCTCACCCGCGCGCGTGCCGCACCGCAGCCACCGTCGTCCGAGCCTGATGCTCGATCTGGTGGGCCACCGGCACCCACCGCGCCCCGAACCGCTCGGCGTACGCCTCGCACCAGCGCGTGACGAGCGCGTCGAGCCGGGGAGCCGCCAGGTCGCCGGCCTCCTCAAGGACCCGCAGGAGCATCGCCGCGGCCCGCAGCGGAAGCCGCCGCGCGAACGCGTCGATGCTGCCGACGTACGCCATCGTGGCGCCGGGCGGCGGCGGTTGGACCCAGTCGTCCGCGAGCCCCGGCACCAGGCCCAGCGCCCAGCAGGCCGCGCCGAGCAGTGGTCCGTCGGTGTGCGGGAGCCGGGGCATGGCCTCCGTGAGGATCTCCTCCACGAGCCGCGTGTCACGGCTGAGCCGGGCCGACAGGCGCCGCAGCGCCCGCTCGGGCGCGGGGTGCGGGGCCGGGTCGTCCACCAGATCGCTGGCCCACATCGGGACCTCCACGATCGCCGTGGAGCCGCCGTAGCGGTGCGCGTGGTGCCACGTCGACAGGCGGGCGTCGTCGGGCAGGCTCGGGAACGCGGCCTGCGCGTCCAGGTCCGGCATCACATGGACACCGCGCCCCGACGTCGGCCAGCCCGCCGCGTCCGACGCCCCGGTCTCCACCGGTATGTGCAGCTCGGCGGCCGACTTGGCGAACGGCTCGGCGAGCCCCGGTATGTCTCGCGTCAACTGCACCCAGCTGCCGCCCAGTTCGGTGCCGTGCAAGGACACCTGGAGGTAGGGCCGCACCTCGTCGATCACACCGACCAGCGTCCTCGTCTCCGGCGGGAGCCGGTCGGGAGGCAGCACGGACGGCGACCACTCGGGCTGCTCCGCGCCCGTGGGCCGGAAGAACCCGCGGTGGTAGTCGAGCAGCGAGTGCGGCTCGGGAGCGTTGTGCAGGGCCGCGCCGTCCGGGTCCGCGCACAGCAGGAAGTGCCACGACCGGTCGGTCCGCAACTCCCGCTCGAAGAGCGCCTTTTCGGCCAGGTGCAGCGCCGTGGGACCCCCCGTGGGTTCGTTGGCGTGCGCCCCCGCGACGATCAGCACGGCGCGCCGGTCGTGCCCGACGGAGAGCAGGTGCAGGGGGCGCCCCCCGCGCGACGTTCCGACCTGGCGCAGGCGACACAAGTCGGGTCGGTGAGACGCCAGCTCCCGCGCTGACTGGACCAACTCGGCCGAGGTGGGGTACCGCTGCTCCGTCAGGTGACTCACCCCCGTTGGCGCTCCCGGCGTCAGCAATCCGCAGTACCCCATGCTCCGCTCCATGTGTCAAGGAGGCCTGTAAGGCGGCCCCGGGCCGCTCGGCAAGGGGAGAGTTCACGCCACCGCGGCCCCGCGCAGGTCAGACCCCTACGTCACCCTGAGTCACCGCTGTCACTCGTACGGTGGGACGGAGGCTGCGTGACGAAGTCCTCGGTGGTGCGCTGGGAGGAGCCGCGCGCAGCGACCGGTGCGCGCCCCGGTGCAGAGTGGAGTCCCGCGGTGCTGTGCCCTTCCGGACCGGTCTCGTATCCCGACGCATCGGGCTACTACCCGCGCGCGGGGGCCACGACGCCACTCCCGAGCCTCGTGGCGCCGCACACCGTCCACGATCCGTTCCCGCTGTACCGGACCCTGCGGTCCGCCCACCCGCTGCACCTCGACGAACCCTTCGGCGCCTGGCTCCTGAGCCGCTACGCGGACGTGCGCACGGCCCTCGCCGACCCCCGGCTGGTCGCCCCGCCGCCCGGCCGCACCTACGCCCACCTCGAAGCGGACACGCACGCCGCCCAGCGCGCCCTGCTCACCACCGCCCTCCAGGGGCGCGCGCTGGTCACCTTGAAGGCGAGCGTCGAGCGCACCGCCTACGTACTCGCGCGCCGCCTCGCCGGGCGCCACG
This sequence comes from Streptomyces sp. NPDC051684, assembly GCF_044453445.1. Classification (NCBI taxonomy): domain Bacteria; kingdom Bacillati; phylum Actinomycetota; class Actinomycetes; order Kitasatosporales; family Streptomycetaceae; genus Streptomyces; species Streptomyces sp. NPDC051684. Next base: position 272,525 of record NZ_JBITCS010000006.1, read on the forward strand.
AGGCCGACCTGGTCGAGGAGTTCTGCCACTGGCTGCCCGCCGTGGCCGCCGTCCGCGCGCTGGGCCTGCCCTACCAGGGCACCGCCCACGTCGCCGCGCTGTGCCGTGCGGGGCTCACGCACCTGGGCGGCGCCCCCGAGGCCCTGGACGCCTTCCTGCGGCCCCAGATCGCCCGCCGCCGCGCGCACCCGACGGACGACCTCCTGGGCGCCCTGTGCGCCGCGCGGGACGGCGGGCGGCCGCTGTCGGACGACACGGTCTGCGGGCTCGCGGCGACGCTCCTCGGCGCGGGCGGGGACGCCACCGACCGGGCCCTCGCCGCGCTCCTGGCCAATCTGCTCGACCACCCCGAGCAGTTGGCGCTGGTGCGGGCCCGCCGCGAACTCGTCGGCGCCGCCTGGGCCGAGTCGCTGCGCCGCGACCCCGCCGCGCACATCGTCCTGCGCCGGGCCCTCGCGCCGGTCCCGGTGAGCGGCGGCACGATACCGGCGGGCGCCACCGTCGCGTGCCTGGTGGGCGCGGCGGGCAGGGACGCGTCCCGGTTCCCAGACCCCGACCGCTACGACCTGTTCCGCACGGCCCCCGGGCAGCTGGCCCACGGCACCGGGCGGCACCGCTGCCCGGGTGTCCAGCTCGCCCGCCTCACCGCGGAGGCGGGCCTGCGCGCCCTGCTGGCGGCGCTGCCGTCGATGAGCTGGTCGCCGGGCTTCAGACCCGCCTACGAGGGCCTGCTCACCCGCTCTCCCACGGCCCTCCACGTACGTCTGCGATGAGGTCGCGCAGATCCTCGTCCTCGTGGCCGTCCTGATCTGCGCGGACGAGGAGGGCCACGGGCAGCTGCTCGAACAGCGCCGCCACGCGCGCGTGCCCGCTGAATCGCCGACCCGGAGCCGACGGGTCGAGCAGGTCCACCCACTCGCCCTCGGGGAGCGCGAGCCGTGTCGAGCGCCACCCGCCGGCGTCTGCGAGCCGCAGGGAGAGCCGGGTCGCCGCCACGACCACGCGCGCGGAGCGCGCGAAGGCGACACAGTGCGCCTCGCCGGGGCCCTCGGCGGGCAGCGGCTCGTAGCCCGCCGCGCCGCCGAACCACTCGGGTCGTGCGCGGCGCAGCCGCAGCGCGCACCCGGTGAGCTCCGCCTTGTCGCCGTGCCCCTCGGGGGCGAGCCGGGCGGGTGCCCGGTTGTCCGGGTCCACCAGGGCGCGGTACTCGTGCTCCGTGTCCTGATAGACGTCGGGCACGCCCGGCATCGTGAGGTGGACGAGGGCCGCGCCCAGGATGTTCGCCCGCACATGGGGCTCCAGGCCGTCCATGAAGCGCAGCACCTCGTTGCCCGGCGGGCCGCACGGCCCGGACGCCACGAAGTCCTCCACCGCGCGTTCGTAGTCCGCGTTCTGTTCCGTCCACGTCGTGAACAGGCCCGCCTCGCGCGCGTGCTTGAGCAGGGCGCGCCGCAGCCGCGCCGGTTCCGCCGGGCCGAGCCCGGCCACGGTCTGCCAGGCGGCCCACGCCAGCTGGGGGTCGGGCGCGCTCGCGCCGCCGCCGCGCGCGGTCAGCCCGGTGACCTCCGCGAGGAGCGCCTCCCAGCGGTCGGGGCACTGCGTCAGGACGGAGATCCCGGCCCGCACGTCGGCGCTGCGCTTCGTGTCGTGCGTCGACAGGACCGTCGACGTGTACGGCCAGTCCCGCTGCACGCGCGCGCAGTACGAGTGGAACGCCGCCGCGGACACGGCCGGACTGCCGGGCGATCCGCCCACCTCCAGGGCCGACAGGAGCGGCGTGAACCGGTAGAACGCCGTGTCCTCCGCCGACTTGGCGCGCAGCGCCGACGCGGTCTGCGCGAACCGGGCGCGGAACGCGGTGTGCGCGGGCCCGGAGCCGCGCCGCCCCAGCGCCAACTCCCGTACGACGTCCACCGCGCGGGCCTCGTCGGGCACGACGAACACGGCCTTCGCCTCGTCGGCCGCGGAAGCCGTCAGGACGGTCTCAGGAGGCACGCCACCGGTCGCGTAGGGCCGGTACACCGGAACCCGCACGAGAAGCTCGCACAGCGCCGTACGGAGCGCCCAGGGGGCGTGGTCGCACAGCTGCGGGTCCTCGGCGCACAGCGCGACGGCCTCCCGCGTCAGCCGGTCCACCTCGGTGGCCAGCTCGTGCGTGACGACGCGGTGCGCGGCGCGCCGCACGGTCGCGGGCCAGTGCCCGCCCAGATCCCGCGCCGCCCCGGTGAACCGGCGGAACAGGCCCAGGAGTTCGTCGGACCCCGCCGGGTCGGTGAACAGCCCGTCGATGTGCCGCAGCGCGTCGTACCCGGTGGTGCCCGCCACCGGCCATGCGGCGGGCAGCCGCTCCTCGTCCTCCAGGATCTTCTCGACGACGGTCCACCGGCCGCCCGTGGCCCCGCTCAGCCGCTCCAAGTAGGCACCGGGGTCCGCGAGTCCGTCGGGGTGGTCGATCCGCAGCCCGTCGACGACGCCCTCGCGCAGCAGCGCGAGCAGCGTGCCGTGCGTCGCCTCGAAGACCTCCGGGTCCTCCACCCGTACGGCGATCAGATCCGAAATCGTGAAGAAGCGCCGGTAGTTGAGTTCGGTGCGGGCCAGGCGCCACCACGCGAGGCGGTACCACTGGGCGTCGAGCAGCCGGGGGAGCGGCAGGTGCGCCGTGCCCTCGCGCAGCGGGAACGCGTGTTCGTAGTAACGCAGTACGTCGCCGTCCACCTTCAAGTGCGGTAGTTCCTCGCCCAGATGGCGTCCCAGGACCGGCAGCAGTACCCGGCCGCCCTGCGCCTCCCAGTCGATGTCGAACCAGCGCGCGTACGGAGACGTGGGGCCTTCGCGCAGCACCGCGCGCAGCGGCCGGTTGCGCGACACCGCCGCCGCCATGTGGTTGGGCACGAGGTCCACGACCAGGCCGAGGCCGTGCTCGTGCGCGGTCCGTGCGAGGTCCCGCAGACCCGCCTCGCCGCCCAGTTCACCGCGTACGCGCGTGTGGTCCACCACGTCGTAGCCGTGCGTCGAACCCGGCACCGCTTCGAGGACCGGCGACAGGTGCAGATGGGAGACCCCCAAGGAGGCCAGATACGGGACCGCCGCCGCCGCGGCGGCGAACCCGACGTCCGGTTGCAGCTGGAGCCGGTACGTCGCCGTGGGCGTCGTCGCCGTCGGCGTCGCGGGCGGCATCGGGGCTTGAGGTGTCATGTGAACCTACGTACCCGCGCCGCCGCCTTTCGTGTCATCACCGCATGCGTGCACACGCGGATGCCTCGTTAACGTCGGACGATGCCTGGTATATCCAACAAGGCCGGTGGCACCCTCGACGCGTACCGCGCCGTGCTCGCGGCTACGGGGCGCCCGCTGCCCGTCGTGTCGTTCCTCGGACGCCTTCCGGTCGCGGTGATCCAGTTCGGCAGCGTCCTCCTGGTGACCCGCACCAGCGGCTCGCTCGCCACCGGGGGCGTCGTCGCCTGCGCCCTCGCGCTCGGCCAGGTGGCCATGGGGCCGTTCGTCGGGCGGCTCGCGGACCGGCGCGGCCAGCGCACCGTCGTGCTCGCCTTCGCGCTGCTCAACGGGCTCGCGGTCGCCGCCTACACGCTGGCCGCCCTCGCGGGTCTGCCGACGGCGGCGCTGATCGCGCTCGGCGTCCTCGCGGGCGCCACCGTCCCCGGCATCGGTCCCCTCGCGCGGGCCCGCGGCGTCGCCCTCGTGCGCCGAAAGGGCGGCGACGAGCGGGTGGTGAACGCCGTGCTGTCCCTGGAGTCCACCATGGACGAGCTCAGCTTCGTCCTCGGACCCGCGCTCATCGGCATCGCCTCCGTGGTGGCGCACCCCGCCTACGCGTTCGGCGCGGCCGCGCTCCTCGTCGCGGTCTGCGGCGCCGCGTTCGCGCTGCACCCGACCGCCACGGCGGTGCCGCCCGCCCCGGCGCCCACGCGGCCACGCGCGCGTGCGGACCGGCCACGGCTGCCGCGTCAGGTGCACGTGGTGCGCGTCGGGCTCGTCCTCCTGGGCATCCTGCTCGGCGGCTGCGGCGCCGGGATCACCGCGCTCACCGAGGAGCTGGGCCACGGCGAGCAGGCGGGGCTCGTCTACGCCGCGATGGGCGTCATGAGCGCGGTCGTCGGCCTGTCCATGGCGGCGGTGCCGGCCCGGTTCACGCTGCGGGCCCGCTGGCGCGTCGCCACCGCGGCCGCCGCCGTCCTGTCGCTCCCGCTCCTGTTCACGCACTCCATGGCGCTCCTGTACGTCGCGGTCACCGTCTTCGGCGCCCTGTTCGCCCCGAACCTGATCACCGGGTTCGGGCTCACCGAACAGGCCGTGCCGCACGAACGGCTCGGCGAGGGCATGACGGCCGCAGTGAGCGCGTTCGTCGGCGGACAGGCCGTCACGCTCGCCGTGGCGGGCCGTCTCGCGCAGTCCCACGGGGCCGCTGCCGCCTTCGCGGTGGGCAGCCTGGCCGCCGGGGCCGCCTTCCTCGTCGCGCTGCGCGTACGGCCCCTCCAGGCGCCCGGCGGGACGACAGGCCCTAGGCCGGCCGTTGCAGCACCGTGAGACTGCGCCCCTGCACCGTGACCCGGTCGCCGGCCTGCACCTTCGGGCCCTCGCCCGCCGAGATGCCCTCGGGCAGCGCCGTGTCGACGACCGCCTGCCACTGGCGCCCTTGGTTGACCGGGACCACGAACTCGGTCGGCTGCGGCGAGGCGTTGAACAGCAGCAGGAACGAGTCGTCCTGGATCCGCTCGCCGCGTGCGCCGGGCTCCGAGATCGCGTTGCCGTTGAGGAACACCGACAGAGCGCGCGCCTGCGCCGCCCCCCAGTCCTGCTGCGTCATCTCCTCGCCCTCCGGGGTGAACCACGAGATGTCGGAGAGGTCGTCGTGCGTGCCCTCGACCGGGCGGCCGTGGAAGAAGCGCCGCCTGCGGAACACCGGGTGGCCGCTGCGCAGCCGCACCATCGCGCGCGTGAACTCCAGGAACGGGTCCGGCGCGGCGTCGGGATCGGCCCAGCGCACCCACGCCAGCTCGTTGTCCTGGCAGTAGGCGTTGTTGTTGCCGCCCTGGGTGCGCCCGAACTCGTCGCCGTGGCTGAGCATCGGGACGCCCTGCGACAGCATCAACGTAGCGATGAAGTTGCGCATTTGGCGGTCCCGCAGGTCGAGCACCGCCGCGTCGTCGCTCTCGCCCTCGGCGCCGCAGTTCCACGACCGGTTGTGGCTCTCGCCGTCGCGATTGCCCTCCCCGTTGGCGTCGTTGTGCTTGTCGTTGTACGACACCAGGTCGCGCAGGGTGAAACCGTCGTGGCAGGTCACGAAGTTTATCGAGGCCAGCGGGCGGCGGCCGTCGTCCTGGTAGAGGTCGGACGAGCCGGTCAGCCGACCCGCGAACTCGGCGAGCGTGCGCGGTTCGCCGCGCCACAAGTCCCGCACGGTGTCGCGGTACTTGCCGTTCCACTCGGTCCACAGGGGTGGGAAATTGCCCACCTGGTAGCCGCCCTCGCCGACGTCCCAGGGCTCCGCGATCAGCTTCACGCGGGAGACCACCGGGTCCTGCTGGACCAGGTCGAAGAACGACGACAGGCGGTCCACCTCGTGGAACTGCCGGGCCAGGGTGGCGGCCAGGTCGAAGCGGAACCCGTCGACGTGCATCTCCTCGACCCAGTAGCGCAGCGAATCCATGATCATCTGGAGTACGTGCGGGGACCGCATCAGGAGCGAGTTCCCGGTCCCCGTGGTGTCCATGTAGTAGCGCGGATCGTCGGTCAGCCGGTAGTAGGACGGATTGTCGAGGCCTTTGTAGGAGAGCGTCGGGCCCAGATGGTTGCCTTCGGCCGTGTGGTTGTAGACCACGTCCAGGATCACTTCGATGCCCGCCTGGTGCAGCGCCCGCACCGCGGACTTGAACTCCAGGACCTGCTCGCCGCGGTCGCCCCACGACGCATACGTGTTGTGCGGAGCGAAGAAGCCGATCGTGTTGTAGCCCCAGTAGTTGTTCAGCCCCATCTCGACCAGCCGGTGGTCGTTGACGAACTGGTGCACCGGCATCAACTCCAGCGCGGTGACGCCCAGTTCCGTGAGGTGGTCGATGACCGCCGGATGCGCGAGCGCCGCGTACGTGCCGCGCAGCTCCTCGGGCAGCGCGGGGTGCAGCATCGTGAGGCCCTTCACGTGCGCCTCGTAGAGCACCGTCTCGTGGTACGCCGTGCGCGGCGGCCGGTCGTCGCCCCAGTCGAAGTACGGATTGACCACCACCGACGCCATCGTGTGCGGCGCCGAGTCCAGGTCGTTGCGCTCGTCCGGTGCGTCGAACGGATAGCCGTACACCGACTCGTTCCAGTCGATCCGTCCGCTGATGGCGCGCGCGTACGGGTCGAGCAGCAGCTTCGCCGAGTTGCAGCGCAGTCCGCGGGCCGGCTCGTACGGGCCGTGCGCCCGGTACCCGTAGCGCTGCCCCGGCATGATCCCCGGCAGATAGGCGTGCCGCACGAAGGCGTCCGCCTCCCGCAGCTCCACCGCGGTCTCCGAGCCGTCGTCGTGCAACAGACACAGCTCGATACGGTCGGCGGCCTCCGAGAAGACCGCGAAGTTCGTCCCGGCGCCGTCGTACGTGGCACCCAGTGGATACGCCTGTCCAGGCCAGTCCTGCATGCTGACGACTCTTCCAGTTCCCGCCCGGCCGTCCGGGCGACATCGGACACTCTCTGCCCGAAAGTGAGGCAACCACACGGGAGTTGGAAGGCTCTAACACGACGACCATGTCGGTCCGGCACGACCCGACCGGGGCTGCCGGGGGAGTTGGGGGCAGATGTGCGCACTACTGCAAGACGCCATCTCGGGAAGCTGATGGCGGTGGGGGCGCTCGCGGTCGCGGGCGGCGCCGTCGTCGTGGGGGTGACCCTGCCGGACGCCGGCGGGGGCGACATGACCAGAGCGGGGACCGCGCGGCAGGACGCCGTGGCCCCGGAGGGCACCGTGGAGCCCGCACCCGCAGAGGAAGCCAAGGGGGTGGGGCGCGACCCGCTCACGGACGCCGAGATCGACCGCGCGGAGAAGCTGGCGACGGCGGGCAACGCCCTGCGGATGGACGCGCGGGACGTGGAGGGCGACCGCGGCCCCCAGCACCTGTCGACGAACCTGACCGAGGTCGACCCCGGCCTCGGCGGTGCCGCCGCCGACCAGCGGCGCGCCGACGTCGTGTACTACGACTACAAGAGCGACTCCGTCGTCACGAAGACGGTGAACCTCGACACGGGGAAGGTCGAGGACAGCAGGACCGACCAGGGCGTGCAGCCACCGCCCAGCCAGGGCGAACTGACCGAGGCAGCCCAGATGTTGATCGCCGACCCGCTCGGTGCCGATCTCAAGGGCGACTACAAGGACGCCACCGGCAAGCAGCTCACGAAGCCGGACCAACTGCAACTGAGCGGCATGGTGTTCCGCAAGAACACCGTCGCGAACGTTCCCGCGGGCCTCAAGGAGTGCGGTGAGCACCGCTGCCTGCGCGTCATCACCAAGGTCGTCAACGGGCCGTGGGTCGACACCCGCGACCTGATCGTCGACCTGAGCGCCCGTACCGTCTCCCGCCTCGGCTGAGGGCTTCGCCGACCTCTCCTCCATGAAGGAGCGCTTCCGTATGCACGTCAACAGAGTTCCGCGCGCCCGCAAGAGGCCCGCACTCGCGGTCACGGGCCTCGCGGTCACCGCGCTGCTCGCCGGCCTCTTCGCCACCGCACCCGCAGCCACCGCCGCCCCGCCGCGCGCGCCCGAGGCCGCCGCGCCCGCCTGCTCGGACGCGTACCGCATCGAGCAGACCCTCGACGGCGGCACCACCTGGCGCATGTGCTGGCACTACAACACGCTGGCCGGACTCGTCCTCGACGACGTCAGCTACCAGCCCAAGGGCGAGGCCGCGCCCATCAAGGTCCTGGCCAGCGCACGCCTCGCGCAGGTCCACGTCCCCTACGACGACGGGGAGGCCGAGTACGACGACGTCACCGGCACCGACTTCGGACAGGCCCTGCAGGACCTGAAGCCCGGCGAGTGCCCCGGCGGCACCATCAAGACCGTCAAGGTTCCCGGCATGGGCAACGTGAAGGGGCTGTGCACGACCACGCGTGCGCGCGGGCACGCGTACCGGCTGAGCGACGACTACTCGACCGGCGGCAGCGGCAAGGTCTACAGCGCCCAGGGCAAGGACCTGCTCGTCTACACGGTCAACAAGGCGTCCTGGTACGAGTACATCACCGAGTGGCGTTTCGGCTCCGACGGCACCATCACCTCCAACATGGGCGCCACCGGCAGCCTCTCCCCGTACGACTACGACGGCACCGACGGCAAGGGCTGGCCCATCGGCAAGGGCGCGAGTGCCTACGCCGAGAGCCACAGCCACAACATCTTCTGGCGGCTCAACTTCGGCCTGGACGGCTCGCCCAAGGCCAAGGTCGAGCAGTACGACTCCAAGGTGACTCCGCCGAACGGCGACGGATCGCCCACCACGAAGACGACCCGCACCCCCGTCACCAAGGAACTCGCGGGCGACACAAAGGACATGCGCTGGTGGCGCGTGGTCTCCACCGCGGGCAAGAACAAGGACAACCACCCCAGGTCGTACGAGTTCGTGCCCGGCCGCTCCAGCCGCTTCCCCGGACGCGCCTTCACCAAGCACGACGTCTACTTCACCGAGTACAAGAAGTGCGAGCAGTACGCGAGCGACAACCCGGCGGCGAACTGCGGCGGCACGAGCGTCAACAAGTGGGTGAACGGTCAGACGCTCAAGCACCCGATCACGTGGGTCAACATCGGGTTCCACCACATCGCCCGTGACGAGGACCAGCAACCGATGCCGGTGCACTGGCAGGGCTTCTCACTGGCTCCCAGGGACGTGACCGCCATGAATCCGCTCACTCCGCCCGACCTGGCGGGGCAGAACGGGGTTCCCCGAAACGGCAGTTGAGAAACCGGCGGCCGCATCCGGCTGCATCGCCACCCGCTCCCGGAGTACCCTTCCTTGATCGTTGCTGGGGGCCGTGCCCCACAGGTTCGGGCACGACAGACTCGGGGGAGCGGAAGGCGGTGCGGAGCGGGTGAGCTCGGGAGGGCTGGAGCTGCCCCCTGGTGACGACGGTCACGAGGGCCAGGACAGCCAGGAGGCAGCCTCCACGGAGATCCCGCCCCAAGCGGTGTCGCTGGCCAGACCCATGGACATCGCGTCCCAGATCGGGCCGGAGCTGGACTGGGGCGCCGACGCCTGGAGCGAGGTCCGTACGCGCGCGCAGCGTGCCGGCCGGGCCTACATCTGGCTGAACCTGGTGGAGCAGCGGCTGCGCGCCGTCGTCGCCGCCGTGCTCCGCCCCGTCTACGCGCCCGTGCACGGCGAGGACTGGGTGGTCGCGGCGGCGGGGCCCGCAGGACAGGAGTGGGTGCAGCGGGCCGTCGCCGTGCGCGAGGTCAGCCGCCGCAAGGGCTATCTCCTCGACCCGGCCGACGACAACGTGCTGTCGTTCCTGACCCTGCCGCAACTGCGCGAGCTGATGGTGCAGCACTGGCCGTGCTTCGAGCCGTACTTCGACGACCGCCGCGACGTCGAGCTCGCCCTGGACGAGCTGGAGGTCACGCGCAACGTGGTCTCCCGCAACCGCGCCCTGTCCGAGACGGTCCTCGCCCAGGCCGAGCGGGCCTCCGGCCGCCTCCTGGACATACTCGGCGCCGGCTCGGACGTGCCCTCGGCCCGCCGGCTGCCCGTCGACGCCGTCGAGGACCTGGTCGGCGACCGGTACGCGGACGTGGTGGGTGTGCACCCGGACCGGGTCAGGCTGCTGCGCCAGTTCCCGGCCGAGGACCTCTTCGGCGGGGCGCGGCGCCTGGACGCCGTCGGCATAGGTCTCAACCTGCTCGCGCAGAACTTCTCGGGCCGCCGTCTGGTGCGCCTCGCCGAGTCGGGCTGCCGGATACGGCTCCTCTTCCTCAACCCGGCCTCCAGCGCGATCAAACGGCGCGAAAGGGAACTGGGGCTCAAAAGGGGCGAGTTGAGCCGCTCCGTCGAGATGAACATCCTGCACATGCGCCGGGTCAGATCCCGGCTCAAGGACCCCGGCGCGTTCGAGATCCGGGTCTTCGACGAGACGCCCCGCTTCAACGCCTACCTCGTCGACGGCGACGGCTCGGACGGCATCGCGGTCGTCCAGACGTATCTGCGCAGGACGCGCGGGATGGAGGCGCCGGTTCTCGTGCTGCGCGGCGGGGGCCGCATCGTCAAGGCGAGCGCCTCGGCGGACATGGGCGAGAACGGGCTTTTCGTGACCTACCGCGACGAATTCGAGCAGACCTGGGCGGACGCGCGACCGGTGTCGTAGCGGCCCCGGGCGGGCCCAGACGGGCGCCGGGACGGATTGTCAGTGGGGCGTGCGAAGGTGGTGGTCACTGGGGGAACGCACCACGAGAAGGGGGCTGCCATGGGCTGGCACCGCGAGCTGATGATCGGCTTCGACCTGGAGACGACCGGCACCGATCCGTGCGAGGCACGCATCGTCACCGCCGCCGTCATAGAGGTGAAGGACGGCGCGGTCCTCGGGCACCGGCAATGGCTGGCCGACCCCGGAGTGCCGATCCCCGAAGAGGCCATCGCGGTGCACGGCGTCAGCAACGAACGGGCGGCCGCCGAGGGCGAGCCGGCCGACCGGGTCGCCGACGCCCTAGCCGAGATCCTGGTGGGCTACTGGCGCACGGGCGTGCCCGTGGTCGCCTACAACGCGACCTTCGACCTCACGCTGCTCTCCGCCGAGCTCGCCCGGCACGGGCTGCCGTCGCTGCGCGAGCGCCTCGCGGGCGTCGAGCCCGGACCGGTCGTCGACCCGTACACGATCGACCGCTACGTCGACCGGTACCGAAAGGGCAAGCGCAACCTCGAAGCGGTCTGCACCGAGTACGGCGTCCCGCTCGACGCCGCGCACGACGCCTCGGCGGACGCCCTGGCCGCGGCGCTGCTCGCCCGCGCGATAGGCGAGCGGCACGCGAAGGTCGCGCAGCTCGGGGCGGCCGAGCTGCATCGCAGACAGGTGGAGTGGTACGCCGAGTCGGCGGCCGACTTCCAGAACTTCCTGCGCCGGAAGGGCAATCCGGACGCGGTGGTGGACACGGTGTGGCCGATGCGCGACGTGGTTGCGGTCGATTCGGGGGCTTAGGGCTTGTCGTTTGGATCAGGCCGGGCTCGCGGGGCCTGGCACGCACGCTCGCGGCGTTGTCGTCGGTCGACGACGCTCCGCGTCGCCTCCCTCCTCCGCCTTGCGATCGCACGCACCAGGCCCCGCTCCCTGATCCGGCCTGATCCAAACGACAAGCCCTAGCCCCCGGACCCCCAGTCCTCAATCGCCGGACGGGCTTGATGTGCCACGCCGACCTCAGAACGGGTACCAGCGAACCTCCGGGTCCCCGTCCCGCAGCGAGGCCACCCGTCGCCGGAACTCCGCCAGCGCTTTCGGGTTGGTGGGCGCGTGCTGCGAAACCCACGCACAGGACGCCGTCTCCCGCGCACCCCGCAGCACCGCACACCCCTCCCACTCCCGGACGTCCCACCCGTACGCGGACACGAACCCGTCGTACGCCGCCGCGGGCAACCCGTACCGGTCCCGCGACAGGGCCATGACGACCAGATCGTGCTCCCGCAGATCGGAGGAGAACGTCTCGAGGTCGACGAGGACGGGGCCCTCAGGCCCGATGTGCACGTTGCGCGGCAGGGCGTCACCGTGGATCGGTCCGGCCGGCAGGTGCGGGGTCAGTGCCGCCGCGGCGGCCGCGAACCCGTCCCGCCGCTCGCGCAGATAGTCCGCGTCGGCCGGGTCGATCGCGTCGCCCGCGAGCCGCAGCCAGCGCTCGACCCCGCCGAGCAGTTCACGGCGCGGCAGTTCGAAACCGGTCGGCGTCGGCAACGCGTGCACGAGCCTGAGCAGCTCCGCCAGATCGCGCGGCTCGGCCGGGCGGACCGCCGCCGGGATCCGGTGCCACACGGTCACCGGATGCCCGTCCACGACGAGCGCCTCGTCCTTCGCGGCGCGCACCGCGGGGACGTCGTGCCCGGCGAGGTAGGAGGCGATGGCCAGCTCGCGGCGGGCGCGGTCGAGGAGTTCGGCGCCGCCGTGCTCGACGCTTCGGCCGATCTTGATGACGAGGTCACCGGCGGCGAACACCGCGTTCTCGCCGAGCGCGAGCAGCTCCGCCGTGCCCGCCGTCCCGGCGGTGCCGTCCACGACGTCCGCCCGCGCCAGCACGTCCCGTGCCCGTGCCTCGTCCATGCTGTGCCTCCCGCGTTCCCGCGTCTCACCTGGTAGGAGGCCCAGTCTCGCACCCGGTCCGCGGCGCGCCGCGAGCCGGTGAGCGGAAAACCGGTGGACGGGCCGACGGGGACCCGGCCAGCATGTGGGGCATGTGCAGCGCAGCCATGATGGCCGTCTCGGTGACCCGCCAGGTGCAGGGCTGCGCGCACGCCGTTCGGCTGCGCGTCGGCCCGGCGTTCTGACCGGTTCCGACTCCGCGACCTGCGCGCACGTGAGCGTGCGCGGCTGATCGCGGTCCGGTCAGCGCCTTCATCCGCCCTCTTTCCGTACGGATGACAAGGACCGCAGGCCATGGCCGCCCGCTCCACCGGCACGTCGCGTTCGCGTGCCCTCTCGCAGAACTTTCTCGCCGACCGCGCCGCCGCGCGCCGTTTCGCCCGGTTGGCGACCCCGGATTCCACCCCGCTGCTCCTCGAAGTGGGCGCGGGCAGCGGCGCGTTGACCGAGCCGCTCGCCCGTCGCGCCACCGACCTCGTGGCGTACGAGATCGACGGGCGGCTCGTCGCCCGGCTGCGCGAACGGTTCGCCGCGCAGGCCCACGTGCGCGTACGGCACGCGGACTTCCTCGCGGTGCGCGCGCCCCGGACCCCGTTCGCCGTCGCCGGGAACGTGCCGTTCTCGCGGACGGCCGAGGTCGTGGACTGGTGCCTGCGCGCCGACGCGCTGACCCGCGCCGTGCTGCTCACCCAGCTCGAGTACGCCCGCAAACGCACGGGCGACTACGGGAGTTGGACCCGCCGCACCGTCCTGACCTGGCCGCACTTCGAGTGGCGGCTGCTCGGCCGGGTGCCGCGCACCGCGTTCCGCCCGGCCCCGCGCGTCGACGCGGGCGTGCTCCGCATCGACCGCCGCGCGAAACCCCTGCTGACCCCGGCCGAGTACCCGGCGTACGAACGGCTCGTCGCGCTCGGCTTCACCGGCGTCGGCGGCAGCCTGCGCGTCTCGCTGGTCCGCGCCCACCCGTGCCGCCGGGTCGACGCGGCACTGCGCGCGGCGGGGATCCCGCCCGGCGCCCTCGTCGGGGAGGCGGCCCCTGAGCGCTGGCTGCGGCTGTGGGCGGCGCTGCACCGGTGAGCGACGGCCGGTGAGCGACGCCCTGTGAGGAACCCGCGATAATCAGTTGCACGAGACGTCTCGTCTCGCTTACGGTGAGGGCATGACGAACCCGAACCACGGCAAACGTGCCCACATCGCCATGTTCTCCATCGCCGCCCACGGGCACGTGAACCCGAGTCTTGAAGTGATCCGGGAGCTCGTCGCCCGTGGGCACCGCGTCACGTACGCGATCCCGCACCTGTTCGAGGAGAAGATCGCCGAGGCCGGCGCCGAGCCGGTCCTCTACCGCACGACGCTCCCCGGCCCGGACGACGATCCGGAGGCGTGGGGGTCCACGCTGCTCGACAACGTGGAGCCGTTCCTGGACGACGCGATCAGCGCACTGCCGCAGCTGATCGACGCGTATGAGGGGGAGGGCGGCGTCGGCGTCCCCGACCTGGTCATCCACGACATCACCTCCTACCCGGCGGGCGTCCTCGCGCACCGCTGGGGCGTGCCCGCCGTCACGCTCTCGCCGAACCTCGTCGCCTGGGAGGGATACGAGGAAGAGGTCGCGAAGCCGATGTGGGAGGAGCCCCGCAAGACACCGCGCGGCAAGGCCTACTACGAGAAGTTCGACGCGTGGCTCGAGGAGTCCGGCGTACCGAAGAACGCCGACGAATTCTGGGGCTCGTACGAACGCACCCTCGTCCTCATTCCGAAGGCGCTCCAGCCGAATGCCGACCGGGTCGACGAGAAGAAGAACACCTTCGTCGGCGCCTGCCAGGGCGACCGGTCCGCGCAGGGCGACTGGGAGCGCCCCGCCGACGCCGAGCGCGTCCTGCTCGTCTCGCTCGGCTCGTCGTTCACCAAGCAGCCCGACTTCTACCGGGAGTGCGTGAAGGCGTTCGGTGATCTGCCGGGCTGGCATGTCGTGCTCCAGGTCGGCAGGCATGTCACCGCCGAGGACCTCGGGCCGGTCCCCGGCAACGTAGAGGTGCGGCAGTGGGTGCCGCAGCTGGCGATCCTCAAGAAGGCCGACGCCTTCATCACGCACGCCGGGGCGGGCGGCGGCCAGGAGGGGCTGGCCACCGCGACGCCGATGGTCGCCGTGCCGCAGGCCGTCGACCAGTTCGGCAACGCCGACATGCTCCAGGGGCTCGGTGTCGCCCGGCACGTACCGATGGAGGAGGCGACCGCGCAGACGCTCCGGGAGGCGGTCCTCGGGCTGGTCGACGACCCGGAGGTGGCGCGTCGTCTCGCCGAGGTTCAGCGGGACATGGCCGGCGAGGGCGGCACGCGACAGGCGGCCGATCTCATCGAGGCCGAACTGCGTCCCTGAGGTCCAAAGGGGCGGTGACGCGATTTTTCACGGAACGGTTCCGCCGTTCCGTGAAAAGCGTGTGCCCAAGAGATAACGAAATCGACTCGCCTGTGGAGTGCGACCAATACCCCCCGGTAAAGGTTGCGTTCGTACGTTCTTGAACTTATTCAGAACGGATTCTTACGGTGAGGTGAACCTACTTTTGAACAAGGAAAGCTGGCGCGCCTCATGCCCCGAGACATACCGTCGTTGCCCGAAGTGCGGCGCATCACCCAGAAGAAGCGCGACGCGTGGTGGACCGTGCTGCTCGTCGACCCGATCGCCACACCTCTCGTACGGGTCACGGCGCGCTGGACGCGCATCACGCCGAACCAGATCACCTGGGGCGCGCTGATCCTGGGGCTCGGCGCGGCCGGCTGTTTCGCGATGGGGGACTGGCGCTGGCTGATCGCCGGGGCGCTCATTTACCACCTGAGCTTCGTGCTCGACTGCATGGACGGCAAGGTCGCCCGGCTGACCGGCCAGGGCTCCGTGTTCGGCGCCTGGCTCGACTACATCTTCGACCGCGTCCGCGTCATGGCCTGTGCCGTGGCGCTGATGGGCGGCCAGTTCCACCGCACCGGCGACCTGATCTACGTCTGGCTCGCCGTGGCCGTCGTCTTCCTCGACGGCCTGCGTTACATCAACTCGCTGGAGATCTTCAAGACCCGGCACACGATGCGCAAGCAGATCAAGACCCGTATGCGGGCGGCCCGCCGCGCGCAGAACGCGGAGCGCATCGCGTTCATGGAGGACCTGCTGCGGGCCAACCCGTCCGCGGACATCGAGCAGGACCTGAACGGGGCGGCCACCGCGGAGGCCACCGCCGAAGCCGTCGCCGACGACGACGAGGCGGCCGCGGACCTGGAGACCGTGCAGGAGCCGGCGCCGCGTCCCAAGGTCGTCGACCTGCACCAGGAGTTCCGCAGCCGCTTCCCGGCCTATCTGCGTTTCCGGTCCTTCCTGCTGCGCCACCGCATCCGTACGCACCTGGTGAGCGGCATCGAGTTCCAGATGGCCGTCTTCATCGTCGGGCCGCTGATCGACCAGGTGGTCGGGGCGACCGTCGCGGCCGGTGTGCTGCTGCTCGTCTTCGAACTCGCCATCGTCTACAAGCTGCTGCTGTCCACGCGCGACTTCGGCCGCACCCTTGAGGCCTTCGAGAAGGACGCCGCCGAGCGGGACGCCGCGGAGCACGGCCCCCTCGGCGAGGAGAACGAGAAGGGCCTGTCCACCGCCGCGTGACGCGGGCGGTGAACAGGCCGTGGGGCGCTCGTGAGGTGCCGCGTCAGACGCGCACCTCCGCGCCGCCCTCGCGCGGCACCGGGGCGGGCTCGATGCCCGCCTCGTCGTGCGTCAGGTCCGGCATCCGGCGCAGCCACTTCGGCAGATACCAGTTGCGCTCCCCGAGCAGGGCCATCACGGCCGGGAGCAGCACGCCGCGGATGAGGGTCGCGTCGATCAGGATCGCCGCCGCGAGGCCCACGCCCATCTGCTTCATCGACTGCATGGACAGCGTCCCGAAGATGCTGAAGACGGCGACCATGATGACGGCGGCGCTGGTGACCACGCCCGCGGTCGTGACCACGCCGTGCCGGATGGCGTCCAGGTTCGTACGCCCCTGAAGACGCGCCTCCTTGATCCGGGACACCACGAACACGTGGTAGTCCATCGAGAGGCCGAACAGGATCACGAACAGGAACAGCGGCAGCCACGTGATGATGGCGCCCACACCCTCCGCGCCGACCAGCGAGGCACCCCAGCCGTGCTGGAAGACGGCCACGAGGATCCCGTAGGCGGCGCCCACCGACAGCAGGTTGAGCGCGATCGACGTGATCGCGACGGTCAGCGAGCGGAACGAGAGCAGCATCAGCAGGAACGCGAACGCGACGACGAACGCGAAGACCGGGACGACGGATCCGACGATCTGGTCGTTGAAGTCCTTCGACCCCGCGACCTGCCCGGTGACCGGCGCCTCGACGCCGTCGACCGTGCCCAGCGTGCCGGGCCGCACCTCGTCGCGCAGCATCGCGAGGCTCTTCTCCGCCTTGTCCTGATCGGACCCGCCGACCAGCGGTACGTCGACGATGGCCACGTTCTCGTCCCGGTGCACCGTGACCTCGACCGGGCCGCGCGAGGCACCCGAACTCACGGCCTGCGCACGGAAGTCGGCGAGCGCGGCGCGTACATCGGCGGCGTCGATGTCGTCGGCCTTCACGACCACCTCGGCCGGGTCCGAGCCGCCGGGGAACGCCGCGTTGACCCGGTCGTACGTCGCCACGATCGGCAGCGAGTCGCCGAACTCCTGGTCCAGGGTGAGGTTCTGGGTCTTCATACCGAGCGCGGGCGCGGCGATCGCGAGCAGCGCGCCGACCGCGACGACGACGGAGACGGCGGGCCGTGCGAGCACGACGGTCAGCACGCGGCTCCAGAACCGGCTGCCGCTGTCACCCTTGCCGTTCCCGTTCCCGTTCCCGTTCCCGTTCCCGCCCCGCCGCTTCGTCGGGTGCAGGAACGGGATCCGTCCCTTCTCCACCCGCTCCCCGAGCAGCGAGAGCAGCGCCGGGAGCACGGTCACGGAACCCACCATCGCGACCGCCACCACCATCAGCGAGGCGAGCCCCATCGCCTGGAACTCGGCGAGCCCGGTGAACAGCATGCCCGCCATCGCGACGCACACCGTGACGCCGGAGACGATGATCGCCCGGCCGCTGGTGGCCGCCGCGACGCGCAGCGCCGTCTGCGGGTCGCGTCCCTTCATCCGTTCCTCGCGCTCGCGCCGCAGATAGAACAGGCAGTAGTCGACGCCGACCGCGAGGCCCACGAGCAGCATCACCGAGTTGGCGGTCTCGCTCATCGGCTGCAGATGGCTGACGAGCCCCATCAGGCCCATCGTCGCCATGATCGCCGTGACGGCGAGGGCCACCGGCAGCAGCGCCGCGACGAGCGCGCCGAACGCGATCAGCAGGATGCCGAGTGCCACCGGCACCGCCGAGTACTCGGCCTTCTGGAAGTCGTCGCCGAACGCGTCGTCGAAGGTCTTGTTCATGCTCGCGGCGCCGATCTCCTCGATCCGCAGCGCGTCATGGTCGCCCGCGACGCCGGCGACGGCCTTCTGGACCGGTTCGACCCGGTCGGCCGCGGTGTCGGGGTCGCCCCGCATGTCGAACTGGACGAGCGCGGTGCGGCCGTCCTTCGAGATCGTCCGGGTGTCGGCCGCGTACGGCGAGCGCACCGCGGTCACCTCGCCCGTGCCCTCGACGGCCTTCACCACGTCGGCGACCGCGGCCCTGAACTGCGGCGCGGTGGCCCGCAACGCGCCGTTCCTGCTCTGTACGAGCACGGTCTCGCCCGCCGGCTCGTCCACGCCCGCGTCGTCGATGATGCGGGCGGCCTGGCTCGTCTCGCCCTTGAGCTGGTCGTCCTCCGACACGTCCACGCGCCCCGCGACGGACCCCAGGCCCATCGCCACCACGACGAACAGCACCCAGATCCCCACCGCCGCCCACCTGTGCCGGGCGCTCCAGCCGCCGGCCCGCGCGGCGACTCCGCGCACCCGGTGCTCCCGCCGTTCCCCGTTCCTGGCCATCAGGTCACCTCCGGAATCGAAGGTATGGGCGGGATAAGGCCGGTTCGTCGTGCTGTTCGGTGAAGTGCGGGCGTCGGGGGTCCGCGCGGAGGATGACCGAAGTCCCCTACATCTATCGGGGGTTGAGCCCTCGGGGGATGAACCGGATCCGAACCTCCGCAAGAGTCCGATTTGTTATTACGAAACCTTGTTGAGGACGTCACAGCTGTATGTAGGTCTTGATCTGACCGCGTCAATCGGTCAGGGTTTCGTCTCAACCCCCGGACATCTTCCGGAGTTTGACAACCTTCGCGACGGTTCGTCCTGGGGCGCTGGCATTTCCCCCCACACCACTGAGGAGATCCCTCTTCATGGCAACAAACCAGCATGCGCGCACGATGAAGCTCACCGCGGCCATAGCCACGGCGGCTACAGCAGTGGGCGTCACCATGTTCGGCGGCTTCTCCGCCACCGCGGCCCCCGCCGAGGGCAAGGTCTACGGGCAGGACGCCAAGGGCGCCGTGTCCGGCAGCTACATCGTGCTGCTCGACCAGAAGGCGGGCGTCTCCGCCAAGAAGGACCTGGCCAAGCAGTACGGCGGCAGCATCGAGCGGAACTACGGCTCGGCGGTCAACGGCTTCTCGGCGAGCGGTCTGTCGGACACCGAGGCCAAGCGCCTCGCGGCCGACGGCGCTGTCTCGAAGGTCGTCCAGAACAAGAAGTTCCACATCGACGCCACCCAGGACAACCCGCCGTCGTGGGGCCTGGACCGCATCGACCAGAAGGACACCGCGGGCGACAAGAAGTACACGTACCCGGACAGCGCGGGCGAGGGAGCGACCGCGTACGTCATCGACACCGGCGTCCGGATCAGCCACAAGGACTTCGGCGGCAGAGCCTCCCACGGCTTCGACGCCGTCGACAACGACGACAGCGCCGACGACGGCAACGGGCACGGCACGCACGTCGCCGGCACCATCGCCGGTGAGGCGCACGGCGTCGCCAAGAAGGCGAAGATCGTCGCGGTCCGCGTCCTCGACGACCAGGGTTCGGGCACCACCGAGCAGGTCGTCGCGGGCATCGACTGGGTGACCAAGAACCACCAGGGTCCCTCCGTCGCCAACATGTCGCTCGGCGGCGGCGTGGACGAAGCGCTCGACGCGGCGGTCAAGAAGTCCATCGACTCCGGTGTCACCTACGCGGTGGCGGCGGGCAACGAGTCGGCGGACGCCTCCCAGTCCAGCCCCGCCCGGGTCCCGGAGGCCATCACGGTCGCCTCCTCGACCGAGGACGACGAGCAGTCGGACTTCTCCAACTTCGGCTCCGTCGTCGACATCTACGCGCCTGGATCGGACATCACGTCCGACTGGAACACCGGGGACGACGCCACCAACACCATCTCCGGTACGTCGATGGCGACACCGCACGTCGTCGGCGCGGCGGCCGTCTACCTGGCCGGACACAAGGACGCGGCCCCGGCCGACGTCGCCAAGGCGCTCACCGACGGGGCCACCCCCGACGCCATCAAGAACGCGTCGGACGGCACCGCGAACAAGCTCCTGAAGGTCGTCGAGTAAACGTTTCGGCTCGATGACCGGCGGCCGCCGTGCCCACCCCCACGGGGAACGGCGGCCGCCTTATCGTGTGCGCATGACTCAGGCGAACGAGGGCTACGCGGCGCTGCTGCGCGGCATCAACGTGGGTGGCAGCAAGAAGGTGCCGATGGCCGCGCTGCGGCCGGTGATCGAGGGCCTCGGCCTCACCGACGTACGCACCTACCTCCAGAGCGGCAACGTCGCCTTCACCGCGCCGGACGGCGGCGACGAGAACACGCTCGCAGCCGCGATCACCAAGGCGATCGCCGAAGAGTTCGGCTTCACCGTCGACGTCCTCGTGCGCGGCCACGCCTACCTCAAGGCGGTCGCGGCGGACTGCCCGTTCCCGGTCGCCGAACTGGAGGCCAAGCAGCTGCACGTCACGTACTTCTCGGAGCCCGTGACCGCCGAGCGGTTCGCCGCCGTGGACCCGGCCGCGTTCGCCCCCGAGGACTTCCGCCTCGGCGACCGCGCCCTCTATCTCTACGCCCCGCAGGGCCTGGGCGTCTCGAAGCTCGGGGCCCAGCTGTCCCGCCCCGGGCTCAACAAGGGCCTGATCGCGACGAGCCGCAACTGGAACACCGTGACGAAACTGGTGGAGCTCACGGCCCCACGGTGAGCGCGTCCGTGAAAAGGTCGGCGCATGCGCTACATCATCATCGGAGCAGGAGCGGTCGGCGGCGTCATCGGCGGGCGGCTCGCGCAGTCCGGGCACGGTGACGTCGTGCTCGTCGCGCGCGGCGGCCAGTACGCCGCGCTGCGCGACAAGGGGCTGCGCGTCGAGACGCCGGACGGCCCGCACACCCATCAACTCCCGGTAGTGGAAGGCCCGGAGGCGCTCGGCACGCTGCGCGCCGACGACGTGCTGATCCTCGCCGTGAAGACCCAGGACAGCGCGGCGGCGCTCGCCGCGTGGGGACCGCGCCCCGTCGAGGGCGGCGGCACGGCGGCGCTCCGGCTGCCGCTGGTCTGCGCACAGAACGGCGTGGAGAGCGAGCGGCTCGCCCTGCGCACCTTCCAGCGCGTGTACGGGATGTGCGTGTGGCTGCCCGCCACGTTCGTCGAGCCCGGCGTCGTCCGCGCCCAGGGCGCCCCGCTCTCCGGCATGCTGCACCTCGGCCGCTACCCGTCGGGCAGCGACGAGACCGCGCGGGCGATCTCCGCCGACCTGGAGAAGGGGCTCCTCGAAGCGCCCGTCGTCGACGACGTCATGCGCTGGAAGTACGCCAAGCTCCTCTCGAACCTGGCCAATTCGATCGAGGCCGTCTCCGGCGTGCTCACCAGCGAGGAGGGTATCGCCCTGTTCCGCAGGGCCCGCGCCGAGGGCGAGGCGGTGCTCGACGCCGCCGGTGTCACGTACGCGAGCCAGGACGAGGAGAAGGCCACCCGCGCCGACAAGATCACCTTCGAGCCCTTCGACAGTTCCCCGCGCGGCGGCGGCTCCTCCTGGCAGTCCCTCCAGCGCGGCGCGGGCTCCATCGAGGCCGACTACCTCAACGGCGAGATCGCCCTCCTCGGCCGGCTGCACGGCGTGCCGACGCCCGTCAACGACGTCCTCCAGGAACTCGCGGACGAGGCCGCGCGCGAGGGCCGCTCGGCGGGGGAGACGAGCGTCGCGGACCTGGTGGCGGCGGTGGACGCGCGCAGCACCGCGTAATCCCGCGCAGTCCCCGCCCGCCTGTCGCGTTTGTTCAAGAGGCGCGGGTACCGGCCGCCGTAGCGTCGTCGGCATGAACGAACTCCGCATGGACACCGTGTACCCGTACCTCACCGAAAGCGCCGCCGAGGCCGTCCGCGTCGCGGCCGGCGTCAAGCCCGACCGGCTCGACGCGGCCTCGGGCTGCGGCGACTGGGACGTGCGGGTCCTGGTGAACCACTGGACCGTGTACACCTCGCACGGCATGGAACACCGGGCGCTGCGCACCCAGCTGCCCGAGGAGCGAGTCGCGCGCGACCTCACGGCCGAGGAGGACTGGGCGACGACGTACGCCGCCGACCTCGACCGGGCAGTCGCCGCGTGGGCCGACCCGGCCGTCTGGGAGGGCGAGGTCGACCTCGGCTTCGCCCAGCAGCCCGCACCCGAGGTCGCCGCCCTGCTGTGGGCCGAACTCGTCCTGCACGGCTGGGACGTGGCGCACGCCACCGGCCAGGACTTCGCCGTGTCGGACGGCGCGGCCGCGCTGCTCCTGCGCGTCGTCGAGGAGAATGCCGAGGTCTACCGGCAGTACGGGGGATTCGCCGATCCCGTTCGACTCGACGACACCGCGACGGTGTTCGAGCGGGCCCTCGCGCTCAGCGGGCGGGATCCCCGGGCGCCGCGAATGGCCCAGTGAAACGAGGTGGAAATGGCCCGTGGGCCGGGGCCATCCGGCGGATAGCTTCTTGGGCATGACCTCTCGTGTCGACTTCTACTTCGACCCGGCCTGCCCCTTCGCCTGGATCACCTCCCGCTGGATCCTGGAGGTCGAACGGGAGCGCCCGCTCGACCTCCACTTCCACGCCATGAGCCTGTAACTGCACAACATCGGTAACGAACTCCCGGACTGGTACCGGGATTTGGTGAACAGGTCGATCGGGCCCGTGCGCGTTGCGGTGGCCGCCGCGCAGCAGCACGGGGGCGGCGTTCTGCGCGACCTCTACACGGCACTGGGTGTCCGCATCCACGAGCGCAAACAGGACGACTTCGACGCCGTGATCGCCGAGTCGCTCGCCGAACTGGGGCTGCCCGCCGCCCTCGCCGACGCAGCGCACGACCCGGCGTACGACGAGGCCGTGCGCCGCAGCCACGACGCGGGCAAGGATCCCGAATCGGGCGGCTACGTCGGCACACCCACGATCCATGTTGACGGCACGGTGTGGTTCGGGCCTGTCCTGCGAGCGATCCCGCGCGGAGAGCGGGCCGCCCAACTCTTCGACAGTTACCTGGTGTTGGCGTCGCACTCCGACTTCTTCGAGCTCAAGCGCACCCGCACCGGGGACCTCGACTTCAGCTGAGGCCGAGGCCGAGGCCGAAGCGCGGAGCCCGAGCCGGCCGACGCGGTTCACTCGCCGCGCCAGTCACCGCCCCGCCGTGCCCACCGCACGGCGGGCCCCACCCCGAGGCCCGCCACCACGAACAGCACCCCGAGCACGGCCCAGCCCGCCGTGCCGTGCCGGATCGCGGTCACCGTCACGAGGGCGGGCGCGGCCATCGTCGCCGCGGCCTGACCGGAGTTGAACACGCCCTGGTAGACGCCCTGTGCCCGCGCGTCCGCAAGGCCGTACCCGACCGTCCAGCCGCCCGCGGCCTGCAACACCTCGGCGGACACCTGCACCACGGCGCCGAGCACCAGGATCCCCAGCGCCCACAGCGGGGAGAGCCCGGCAGAGAAGGCGAAGAACGCGCAGGACAGGGCGAGGAGCAGCCCCGAGCGCCGCATCGCCCGCACCGCGCCCGGCAGATCCTCCACCCCGCGCGTCGCCCGCACCTGAACCAGCGCCACCAGCACGCAGTTGAGCACCATGACGAGCGCCGCCGTCCACCGCGGCGCCTCCGTATGCTGCGTGATCCACAGCGGCAGACCCACCTCCAACAGGCTGTATTGCAGGGCCAGTACGGCGTTGAGGAAGGTCACCGCCAGGAACGGCAGATCGCGTACGGCCCGCCACCGGCTCTCCGCCGGGGTGTCGTCGACCGGCCGCCGCCCTGCGCCGCCCGGCAGCCGGTGCACGAGCAGCGCGGACCCGACGAACGCCAGCGCGTCGACGAGGATCAAGGCCGTGTAGCCGGCCCGGCTGTCGAGCTGAAGCGCGAGCGCCCCGAACGCGCCGCCCGCGCCCATGCCCACATTGGTGACCATCCGCAGATGCGCCCGGCCCTCGACGCGTTCCCCGGGCGGCAGCACGTCCGCGTACAGCGCGTTGCGCACACCCATGCTGCCCTGGCTCAGCGTCGCGTAGCAGACCGCCGTCACCAGGAACGAGACATAACCGCCGATCAGCGTGTACGCCCCGAGCGCCGCGCCGCACCCGATCCAAAGCCCGGTCAGTACCGGCCGCCGCCCCCACCGGTCCGAGGCCCGCCCGGCCGGCACCCCCGCCGCGAGCCCGAACAGCCCGGCCACCGTGAGGCCCACACCCACCGAGGTGGCGCTCAGCCCCACGAACCGGGTGAAGTACAGGACGCTGACCGGGAAGAACAGCCCGCGCCCGAACGCGTTGAGGAGCGTGAGCAGGGACAGCCGGCGCAGCACCGGCACCGTGGGCAGCAGCCCGGCGAGCCGTGTGGTGGGAGGCGCGGGCCGGGGCGGAGATGTGGTCATGGCGACAGCGAAGCCGGGTACCCGGCCACCGCGACAATCCTTTAGCCTTGCGCTAAATATTTGAGGAGGGGACCGGCGCCGTGATCGAGTTCCGGTTCGTCGTGGGGGACCTCGCCCGGACGTCCTTCGCGTACTCGCCCCTCCAAGAGGCGGTGTACTCGCTGCGCTGCTGGCGCGACCCCGCCCGCTATCCGCACCAGCGGCCGTGGCTGCGCCGCCTGGCCCCGGCCTTCCGGCGCCTCGACACCGAACTGCTCGGCGCCCTCGTCGCCCCTCACCTGTGGCTCCCGGACTATCTGACCCCACGCCCGCGCCGCCCGCGCCCGTCGTTCGAGGGGCAGCTCGCCGAGATCCGCGCGGTGCCGCCCGAGCTCCTCGAACCCGAACTCACCGCCGCCTACGACACCGTGACGGACCGTCTGCCACCGGTGCTGCGTGCGGGGCTCGCCGACCCGGCCGCGTTCCGGCACCGCATCGCCGACGCGCTGGAGGCCTACTGGCACGAGTGCCTCGCCCCGCACTGGTGGCCGCGCGTCCAGTCCGTCCTGGAAGCCGACCTCACCTACCGCGGCAAGGTGCTCGCGGACGCGGGCGTGGGCGGCCTGTTCACCAGCCTCGACCGGCGGCTGTCCTGGGACGGCGACGTGCTGACCCTCGTCCAGCACGACAGCCTCCACCCGTGGCCAGAGGCCGAGATACCGATCGAGGGCCGCGGGCTCGTCCTCGTCCCCACGCTCTTCTGCCACGGCGCCCACACCATGATCGACCCCGGCCTGCCGCCGCTGCTCAGCTATCCGGCCCGGGGCCGCGCCACCATCTCGGAGAGCCCGCCCCCGGCGACCAGCGAGGCACTGACCCGGCTGCTCGGCGCGGCCCGCGCCCGCATCCTGCGCCTGCTGGAGGAACCCGCGTCGACCACGGAGCTCGCCCACCGCCTCGCCGTCACCCCGGGCGCGGTCAGCCAGCACCTGTCGATCCTCTACGACGCCGGTCTGCTGCTGCGCACCCGCAGCGGGCGCAGCGTGCGGTACGCGCGCAGTGAGCTGGGGGAGCGGCTGTGCGGGTGAGCGCCGCTCAGGCGCCGACCGCCAGCAACTCCCGTACGGCAGTCGACTCGTAACGGTCCATCAGGACCCGCGCCACCTCCGGCGCCGCGCCCAGGACGTCCGCGAGGACGTCGGCCTCGGCCGCGCCCGTCGCGATCCGGTCGGGCAGGCGGCCCGGGGCGAGGATGTACGGGGCGACCGCCACGCGTTCGCAGCCGAGGGAGCGCAGCTCGCGCACGGCGTCCTCGGTGCGGGGAAGGGATGCGGAGGCGAACGCAGGCCGCACGGCGCACCAACCGGTGTGCCGCCACTCCCGCGCGATTTCAGCGATCACTGCGATCGCCTCCGGGTCGGAGGAGCCCGCCGAGGCCAGGACGACCCCGGTCGTGGGCTTGTCGACGGGGGTCAACCCCGCCTCGTACAGGCGCCGTTCGAGGGCCGCGACCAGCAGCGGGTCGGGGCCGAGAACCTCCGCCTGGCGGATCCGCAGGCCGTGCGGCGCCTCGCGCAGCACCGCCGGGATGTCCGTCTTCGCGTGGAAGGCGCGGGTGAGCAGGAGGGGCAGCGCGATCACGTCGCGGACCCCGTCCGCCGCGAGCGACGTCAGCACCCCGTGCACCGACGGGACGTTGAATTCCAGGAACGCCGTCTCCACCCGCACACCGGGGTTCTGCGCCCGCACCTCGCCCACCAGGGCGTGCACGGTCGCGGCATGGCGCGGGTCGCGGCTGCCGTGGGCGATGACGAGGAGGACGGGGGAGTGGCTCATCGGTCGGCTCAGCTCTTGACGAGGAGTCCGCGGTCGCGCTGCGCGCGCCGCTCCAACGGGGTGAGGATCAACAGGTCGACGGCGATTCCGACGGTCAGGACGAGCAGGACCGTGAGCACGACCGCCGGTACGGCGGTGGTGGCGTCCGGTGTCGCCGAGGCGATCAGCACGGCCGCCAGCAGCGCGCGCCAGGCGAACGCCCAGCCCTGCTTGACGCCCACCAGGTAGCCGGCCGGCGACGAGCCGAAGCCCTGCGCGATCGGCGGCGCCGCGCCGAGCAGCAGCACCGCGCACATCACCGGAGCGTTCAGGCCCAGCCACAGGATCACGGCCGGCACCCACACCACCGACGGCAGCCACCGCAGAGCCGACAGGACCGGCCCTGCCACCGCGCGCGCGGACGGCACACGGGACATGGCGAGTCCGAGCAGCGTGCCGGCCGCCAGGGCGAGCAGGAAGCCGAGCAGCCCGCACGAGACGCTCGTCCGGATCAGCTCCGGGAGCGCTTCCTGCCAGGCCGCGGCCATCACGCTCGCCCTCATGCCGGTCCGGGACTCAGAAGTCCCAGCCCTCCTCGTCCACCAGCGCCTTGGGGTCCTCCGCCGAGGCGAAGGACTCGCCGGCCATGCCCGCCGCGAGCGTCGTGCCGTCCGACGGGTCGACCAGGAGGAACGAGCCCGTGCGGCGCGAGTCCGCGTAGGAGTCGATGGCGAGCGCCTCGGCGATCCGCACCTTGACCCGGCCGATGTCGTTGGCGACCAGCTGACCCGGCTCCGGGTGCTGGGAGAGGTCGTCGAGCGTGAGCCGCGACGGGATCTCCTTGACGATCGCCTTGACCGTACGGGTGGTGTGCTTCAGCAGCACGCGCTGACCGACGCTGAGCGGGGTGTCCGCCACGTGGCACACCGTCGCCTCGATGTCCTGCGAGGTGGCGGGCGCGTCGTGGCTCGGCACGATCAGGTCGCCGCGCGAGATGTCGATGTCGTCCTCCAGGAGGAGGGTCACCGACTGCGGCGTCCACGCGACGTCGACCGACGTGCCCAGCAGGTCGATCCCGGTGACCTTCGACGTCTTGCCCGAGGGCAGCACGGTCACGGACTCGCCGACACGGAACGTTCCTGCCGCGATCTGCCCCGCGTAGCCCCGGTAGTCCGGGTGCTCGGCGGTCTGCGGACGGATCACGTACTGGACGGGAAGGCGCGCGTGGCACGTGGTGAGGTCGTGACTGACCGGCACCGTTTCCAGGTGCTCCAGGACGGTCGGGCCGCCGTACCAGTCCATGTTGGCGGACGGCTCCACGACGTTGTCGCCCGTGAGCGCGGAGATCGGGATCGCGGTGATCTCCGGGACGCCCAACTGCCCGGCGTACGCGGTGAATTCCTCGGCGATCTTCGCGAAGACGGTCTCCTCGTAGTCGACGAGGTCCATCTTGTTCACGGCGAGGACGACGTGCGGGACGCGAAGCAGCGCGGCGACCGCGGCGTGCCTGCGGGTCTGCTCGATGACGCCGTTGCGGGCGTCGACGAGGACCACGGCGAGGTCGGCGGTGGAGGCGCCGGTCACCATGTTCCGCGTGTACTGCACGTGCCCCGGGGTGTCCGCCAGGATGAAGCGGCGGCGCGGGGTCGCGAAGTAGCGGTACGCGACGTCGATCGTGATGCCCTGCTCGCGCTCGGCACGCAGGCCGTCCGTGAGCAGCGCGAGGTCGGGCTCGGCGGCGCCGCGCGACTTGGAGGCCAGCTCGACGGCCTCCAGCTGGTCGGTGAGGACCGACTTGGAGTCGTGCAGCAGGCGGCCGACGAGCGTGGACTTGCCGTCGTCGACCGAACCGGCCGTGGCGAACCGCAGCAGGGTCGTCGCCGAAAGCCCGGCCAGCTCCTCGGCGGCGGAGGCAGTGGTGCTCATGTCTAGAAGTACCCTTCGCGCTTGCGGTCTTCCATCGCGGCCTCGGACATCTTGTCGTCGGCGCGGGTGGCGCCCCGCTCGGTGAGCCGGGAGACGGCGATCTCGGCGATCACCTTGTCGATCGTGGTGGCGTCCGAGTCGACGGCGCCGGTGCAGGACATGTCGCCGACGGTGCGGTAGCGGACCTGCCGCGTCTCGACCGTCTCGTCGTCCTTCGGGCCGCCCCAGTCGCCCGCGGTCAGCCACATGCCGCTGCGCTTGAAGACCGGGCGCTCGTGCGCGTAGTAGATCTGCGGCAGTTCGATGTTCTCGCGGGCGATGTACTGCCACACGTCCAGTTCGGTCCAGTTGGACAGCGGGAACACGCGGACGTGCTCGCCGGGGGCGTGCCGGCCGTTGTAGAGCTGCCACAGTTCGGGGCGCTGGCGGCGCGGGTCCCACTGGGAGAACTCGTCGCGCAGGGAGAACACGCGCTCCTTGGCGCGGGCCTTCTCCTCGTCGCGGCGCCCGCCGCCGAAGACGGCGTCGAACTTCTCCTGCTGGATCTTCTCGGTCAGCGGCACGGTCTGGAGCGGGTTGCGGGTCCCGTCGGGGCGCTCGCGCAGCTTGCCGGCATCGATGTACTCCTGCACGGAGGCGACGTGCAGGCGCAGGCCGTGCTTCTCCACCGTGCGGTCGCGGTAGTCGAGGACCTCGGGGAAGTTGTGCCCCGTGTCGACGTGCAGCAGGGAGAAGGGGATCGCGGCCGGCGCGAAGGCCTTCAGCGCCAGGTGCAGCATGACGATGGAGTCCTTGCCGCCGGAGAACAGGATCACCGGCCGCTCGAACTCGCCCGCCACCTCGCGGAAGATGTGCACGGCCTCGGACTCCAGCGCGTCCAAGTGGCTGAGCGCGTAGGGGGAATCGGTGTCCTCGGTCACTGTGGCTACGGTCGTCATGCGGCGAGACCCCTCTCGGTGAGCAGCGCACGGAGCGCTGCCGCGGACTCCTGCACGGTCTGGTTCTGCGACTCGATGCGCAGGTCGGGCGATTCGGGCGCCTCGTACGGGTCGTCGACCCCGGTGAGCCCGGACAGCTCACCGGCGGCCTGCTTGGCGTACAGGCCCTTCACATCGCGGTCGGAGCACACCTCCACGGGCGTGGCCACGTGCACCTCCAGGTATCCGGTGCCGCCGGTCTGGTGGCGCTTGCGGACGGCCTCACGGCTGTCCGCGTACGGGGCGATGACCGGGACGAGCGCCAACACGCCGTTGCGGGCCAGGAGTTCGGCGAGGTAGCCGATGCGCTGGACGTTCGTGTGCCGGTCCTCGCGGCTGAAGCCGAGGCCCGCCGAGAGGTACTCGCGGATCTCGTCGCCGTCCAGCACCTCGACCTTGCGGCCCTCGGCGCGCAGCGTGTTCGCCAGCTCGTACGCGATGGTGGTCTTGCCGGCGGACGGCAGACCCGTGAGCCAGATCGTGGCTCCGGTCACTTGGTTCTCCAAAGTCCGTGTTTCGTTCATGGGTTCAGGCCCGGTCAGCCGTGCAGTCCGCACTCGGTCTTGGACCGGCCCGACCACCGTCCGGCGCGCGCGTCCTCGCCCTCCAGCAGGCGGCGGGTGCACGGGGCGCAGCCCACGGAGCCGTAGCCGTCCATCAGGAGCGGGTTGGTGAGGACGCCGTGCTCGGTGATGTAGGCGTCGACGTCGTCCTGGGTCCAGCGAGCGATCGGCGAGACCTTGACCTTCCGCCGCTTCTCGTCCCAGCCGACGACGGGGGTGTTCGCGCGGGTCGGGGACTCGTCGCGGCGCAGTCCCGTGGCCCACGCGGCGTATCCGGCGAGGCCCTCTTCCAGGGGCTTCACCTTGCGCATCGCGCAGCACAGATCGGGATCGCGGTCGTGCAGTTTCGGGCCGAACTCGGCGTCCTGCTCGGCGACGGTCTGCCGGGGCGTGAGTGTGATGACGTTGACGTCCATCACGGCCTCGACGGCGTCCCGGGTGCCGATCGTCTCCTCGAAGTGGTAGCCGGTGTCGAGGAAGACGACGTCGACTCCGGGCATCGCGCGGGAGGCGAGGTGGGCGACGACCGCGTCCTCCATGGACGAGGTCACGCAGAACTTGGCGCCGAAGGTCTCCGTCGCCCACCGGAGGATCTCCAGCGGCGACGCGTCCTCCAGGTCACGCCCGGCCTGTTCGGCGAGCGCCTTCAACTCATCCGTGTCCGTGGGGGCTTGAGCCGTCGTCATATCTGTTCCCCTCCACCGTCGTTGCGCTGAACCCCGCGGGCGAGCAGCCCGCGGAACTTCAACGTGAAGGCCCGGTTGCAGGCCGCGCACTCCCAGGCGCCGTGACCCTCTTCGCCGGGGCGAAGATCCTCGTCACCGCAGTACGGGCAGTGGAACGGCGCGGCACGCTCACTCATGACAGGGCCTCCGCGGATGCGCGGGCCGCCCAGGTCGCGAAGCGCTCGCCGTCCTCGCGCTCGGCCTCGTAGTTCTTGAGGACGCGCTCGATGTAGTCCGGCAGTTCGGCCGACGTGACCTTCAGGCCGCGGACCTTGCGGCCGAACCCGGCCTCCAGGCCGAGCGCGCCGCCGAGGTGCACCTGGTAGCCCTCGACCTGGTTGCCCTCGTCGTCGAGTACGAGCTGCCCCTTGAGACCGATGTCCGCGACCTGGATACGGGCGCAGGCGTTCGGGCAGCCGTTGAGGTTGATGGTCAGCGGCTCGTCGAACTCCGGGAGCCGCTTCTCCAGTTCGTCGATCAGCTGCGAACCGCGCTGCTTCGTCTCGACGATGGCGAGCTTGCAGAACTCGATGCCGGTGCAGGCCATCGTGCCGCGCCGGAACGGCGAGGGCTTGACCTGGAAGTCCAGCGCCTCCAGACCGGCGACGAGCGAGTCGATCTGGTCCTCGGTGACATCGAGGATGATCATCTTCTGCTCGACGGTGGTCCGCAGCCGGTCCGAACCGTGGGCACCGGCCAGTTCGGCGATCTTGGTGAGCGTGGTGCCGTCCACCCGGCCGACGCGCGGCGCGAACCCGACGTAGAAGCGACCGTCCTGTTGCTGGTGGACGCCGATGTGGTCGCGCCACTTCTGCGCGGGCTCCTTGGGCGCGGGGCCGTCGACGAGCCCCCGCTTCAGGTACTCGTTCTCGAGGACCTCGCGGAACTTCTCCGCGCCCCAGTCCGCCATCAGGAACTTCAGGCGGGCGCGGTTGCGCAGGCGGCGGTAGCCGTAGTCGCGGAAGATGCCGACCACACCGGCCCAGACGTCGGCGACCTCGTCCAGCGGCACCCAGGTGCCGAGACGCTGCGCGAGCTTGGGGTTGGTGGACAGGCCGCCGCCGACCCAGAGGTCGAAGCCGGGGCCGTGCTCGGGGTGCTCGACGCCGACGAAGGCCACGTCGTTGATCTCGTGGACCACATCCTGGACAGGGGAGCCCGAGATCGCGGTCTTGAACTTGCGCGGCAGGTTGGAGAACTCCTTGCTGCCGATGTACCGCTCGTGGATCTCGTCCACGGCCGGGGTGCCGTCGATGATCTCGTCGGCGGCGATGCCGGCCACCGGGGAGCCGATGATCACTCGGGGGCAGTCGCCGCAGGCCTCGGTCGTGGACAGGCCCACGGCCTCCAGCTTGTCCCAGATCGCGGGGACGTCCTCGATGCGGATCCAGTGCAGCTGGATGTTCTGCCGGTCGGTGATGTCGGCGGTGCCGCGGGCGTACTGCTCGGAGACCTCGCCGATCGCGCGCAGCTGCGGCACGGTCAGCCGGCCGCCGTCGACGCGCACCCGCAGCATGAAGTACTCGTCGTCCAGCTCCTCCGGCTCCAGGACGGCCGTCTTGCCGCCGTCGATGCCGGGCTTGCGCTGGGTGTACAGACCCCACCAGCGCATACGTCCGCGCAGGTCCTGGGGGTCGATCGAGTCGAAGCCGCGCTTGGAGTAGATCGTCTCAATACGTGTCCGTACATTGAGACCGTCGTCGTCCTTCTTGAACTGCTCGTTGCCGTTGAGCGGAGTGAAGTGGCCCACGGCCCACTGGCCCTCGCCACGGTGACGGCTCACCTTGCGGCGGGGCGTGACGGGGGTAGGCGTATCCGGGGTGGCAGCCATGGATGTGTGTCCTTCAGGCAGGCTTAAGGCGGGTCTGACCAGCGCACTTCGCGGCAAGGGCGCGGCGGTGCGCAGGGAATCAGATGTGACGAGAGATCGGCGGTGCTGGAGAGATCAGCGCGCCGGACAGATGGCGCTGGACATGCGGCCGAAGTCGACGTGGCGTCGACTCACCAAGGCGGTTCCAGCTGTAGACATGACGAAAGCGTGTCACGGGACTTTGGGCCCGGTCCACCATTATCCGCGATGTGGACGAGATCGTCTCGCATCGCGGACAATCGTGGTGTCGGTCACACTGTGGGGAAGGCCCCCGGCCACGGGCCCGCGGTCGGAAGGTCCGGCTCCTCTTCGGTCGCCGTGTGGAACACCTTGAAGCCGCGCCGCTCGTAGTTGGCCATCGCGTGCTCCCCGTCCTTGCTGCACGTGTGCAGCCACACCCGCCGCGTCGGCTCCCGGTCGGGCCAGCGCTCCGCCAGGTCCCACGCGCGCGCGACCGCGTACGACAGCAGGTGCCCGCCGATCCGTCGCCCCCGGAACGCCGGGATCAGGCCGAAGTAGACGACCTCGACCACACCGTCGTCCTGCGCGTCCAGCTCCACGTACCCGGCGGGCGTGCCCTTCTCGTACGCGACCCACGTCTCGGCTCCCGGACGCGACAGCTGCTCCTGCCACCGCGCGTAGGTCCAGCCGAGCCGGTCGAGCCAGCGGATGTCGCCGCCCACGGACGCGTACAGGAAGCGGCTGAACTCCGGGGAGGGAACCTCGGCGCGCGCGACGCGCACGTCGTCGCCCTCCGGCGGGGTCGCGGGGCGCAGGTCGGCGGGCGCGGTCTGCTCCAGCGACCACGTGGTGACGGTGAGGGTGTTGCTGCTGCTCATGCGGCTCATCGGATCACGGCCGACGCGCTATGGCCAAGGGCGTTCAGGATGCGGGAGGATCCCGCAACGCGCGTCCACCACCCCTCGCATCCGTACCAGCCCATCCGGAGGTTGTACCGATGCCGATCCGGTCCAGTCCTCGGGTTCGGCACCTC
Organism: Streptomyces sp. NPDC051684; assembly: GCF_044453445.1. Taxonomy (NCBI): domain Bacteria; kingdom Bacillati; phylum Actinomycetota; class Actinomycetes; order Kitasatosporales; family Streptomycetaceae; genus Streptomyces; species Streptomyces sp. NPDC051684. The sequence goes on from NZ_JBITCS010000006.1 coordinate 305,554, forward strand.
GTTGGAGCCGGCTCCATCGGGGAGGTGTTCGGCGACTGTCTGGCTGTGGAGGTCGGCACCGCGGCCGACGCCCGGTACGGCCGGCCGCGGAGGACGCACACGGTGGGGCGTCTCAGTCGTCGTGGTCGCGGCCGCGGCTGAGGCGTCCCGGCCACCAGGACTTCGGGCCGATGTCCCGGACCAGCGCGGGGACGAGCAGCGAGCGCACGACCAGCGTGTCGAGCAGCACGCCGAAGGCCACGATGAACGCGATCTGCACCAGGAAGGCGAGCGGGATCACGCCGAGCGCGGCGAACGTGGCGGCGAGCACCACACCGGCCGACGTGATCACACCGCCCGTCGCGACGAGCGCCCGCAGGATCCCTTCCCGGGCCCCGTGCTCCAGGGACTCCTCGCGGGCCCTCGACATCAGGAAGATGTTGTAGTCCACGCCGAGCGCGACCAGGAACACGAACCCGTACAGCGGCACGGACGCGTCGGTGCCGCTGAAGCCGAACACGTGCTCAAAGACGAGCGCCGAGACGCCCAGCGTGGCCACGAAGTTGAGCGCCACCGTCGCCACGAGCAGGAGCGGCATCAGCAGGGACCGCAGCAGTCCGACGAGGATCACCAGGATGATGGCGAGGACCACGGGAACGATCAGCATGCGGTCGCGTTCGGCGGTGTGCTGGGTGTCGTACTGCTGCGCGGTGTAGCCGCCGACGAGCGCGTCCGCGCCGTCCACCGCGTGCAGCGAGGTGCGCAGCCGGGAGACCGTCGCCTTGGCCGCGTCGCTGTCGGCCGGGTCCTTCAGCGTGACGTCCACGCGTACCTTGCCGTCCACGACGCGGGCGGGACCGCCGCCGGGCCGCCCCTGCTCGCTCAGGACCGCCGCGCTCGCGACGCCGTCGACCTTCCCGGCCCGCGAGACGACCTCGTCCCGGTGTCCGGCGTCCGCGATCACCACGGCGGGGTTGCCGGAGCCGCCGGGGAAGTGCTCGGCCAGCGTGGCCTGCGCGGCCACCGAGGGGGCGTCGTTGACGAAGATCTCGTCGAGCGGAACGCCCTTGGAGTCGAGCGCCGGAGCGAAGGCCGCGCACACCAGAAGACCGGCGAGGGCGACCGCCCAGATCTTGCGCGGCGCCCGCTCCACCGCCCGCGCGACGCGCCGCCAGACGCCGTGCCCGGCCCCGGACCCGTCGTCGGCCCGCATCTTCGCGGGCCAGTACGCGGCGCCGCCGAGCAGCACCAGGGCGGCGGGCAGGAACGTGAGCGTGCTCAGGACGGCGCAGCCGATACCGATGGCGCCGACCGGGCCGAGCGCCCGGTTGTTCGTGAGGTCGCTCAGGAGCAGTGCGAGCAGGCCGAGGGCGACGGTCGCGGCACTGGCCACGATCGCCCCCGTCGAGCGGCGCAACGCGGCCCGCATCGCGGTGAACCGGTCGCTGTGGGCGGCGAGTTCCTCGCGGTAGCGGGCGGTGAGCAGCAGCGCGTAGTCGGTCGCGGCGCCGATGACGAGGATCGACAGGATGCCCTGCACCTGTCCGTCGACGCGGACGACGTCGTGGTCGGCGAGGGCGTAGACGACGGCGCAGGCGGCGCCCAGCGCGAACACCGCGCCGAAGATGATCACGAAGGGGAGCAGGATGCTGCGGTAGACCAGGATGAGGATCACCAGGACCGCCAGCAGGGCGACCGAGAGCAGCAGGCCGTCGATCCCGGCGAAGGCGTCGGACAGGTCGGCCTGGCTGGCCGCGGGACCCGCGACGGCGGCCGTGGTGCCCGGCACCTTCGACGCCGCGGACTCGATCCTTTCGAGCGTCGGTGCGAGTTCGTCCCCCAGGTCCGGCCGCAGTTGTACGACCCCCTGGAGGGCCTCGCGGTCCTGCGACGGCAGGGCGGGCGACGCCTGTCCCACAATGCCGGGCTCGCCCTTCAGCGAGCCCAACGCGCGGGTGGCGGCGGTGCGTTGGGCGTCGGTTATGGGGCCCTGCCCGTCGGCGGTCCACACGACCACCGCGGGGAGCGTCTCGTCCTCGCTGAAGGCGCGCTGTGCGTCGATCACGCGCGTGGACTCGGCGCCCTGCGGCAGGAAAGCGGCCTGGTCGTTGGTGGCGACCTCGCCGAGCTTGCCGGCGTACGGACCGAGCGTGCCACCGATGGCGAGCCAGCCGAACAGCAGGACGATCGGCACGAGCCAGCGGGCGCGTCGGTGGGTGCGGGGCATGGTTCTCCCAGGGAGGGCGGACGGAACGGCCGAACAAGCTCAATCACAAAGTATCTCAACGGTTGAGCTAATCGGATGGTGGCATACGCCTGCCCTTCCGCCGCGAGTGGCCCCGCGGATGCGGCGACCGCGCCCCGATCTACGTCCGGGGGCTCTCGACCGCCGAGAGCTCCTCGTTGAGCGAGCCCAGGAACCGCACCACGACATCGAGTTCCGCCGCGCTGAAGTCGCCCCGCACCCGGTCCGTCGCCTCCGCGAGCGGCCCGAAATACTTGCGCGCCCGTGCCTGCGCCCCCGGCACGTACTGGAGGTGCACCACCCGCCGGTCCGTGCTCTCCCGCACCCGCCGCAGATGACCGGCGCGCTCCAGCCGGTCCACGCAGGCGCTCACCGCGCCGGACGTCAGGCCCAGGCGGCGGCGCAGCAGGCTCGGGGTGACGGGCTCGGTGGAGTCGAGGAGGACGGACAGCGCCTGGACGTCCGTGGGGTGCAGCTCCTGGCCCGCGGCGAAGCCGTGCGCCACGCGGGTCAGCTCCCCGTTCAGGCGGCGCAGCTCCACCGCGAGGCGCCGCAGGTCCGGCGACGCGGGCGCGGCCCCTTCGTCGCTCTCCCCGGTCTGTCCACCCACGACCACCACGACTTCTCTTCCACTTGATCCTGTACGAGGGTGCGCCAGCTTACTCGGGCCGCAGGTCGGGGCGGCGAATGACGTCGAGGGGTGCCCGGTGCCACGGGCTCTTGCGGTTCGCCGGGTCGAGCAGGGACTTCACATGCGCCTCGGCCACAGCCTGCGCGGGCAGCAGGGCCTCGGAGTCCGTGCCCCGCACACCCTCCCGCCAGACGCCGAGCCCGAGCAGATAGTGCTCGCCGTACTCCCGCCAGGAGTCGTACGTGCCCGCCACCCGCGGCACCACGTTCTTCAGCAGGTTCCAGGCGTCCGCCTCGGATAGCAGCCCGGCGGCGAAGCCGCACCGCGCCATGTCCGCGTACAGGGCGATGTCCCATGCCAGCGGCTCGACGCCGAGCCGGCCCCGGACCTGCTCCCGGAACCCCGACCCCGCGAGCACCCCGAGCCGCCCGAGCAACGCGTCCCGGTTCCCGGTCTCCCACTGCTCGGCAAGCCGGCGCCGCGCCTTCTCCTCGTCGACGCGCGTGAACGGATGAAGCGTGTCGCGCGACGCGTCCTTCCCCGTCCGCACGGGCGCACTCAACGACACCATCCAGAGCTGGTGCGGCGTGAGGGGCGTCCGGTATATACGCCTTGTCCTCGGCTTGATACGTGTGAAGACCATGGGCGCGGACTGTACCGAAGGCGTGGGCATCCAAGCCCCGCCGGCGATTGAGGCGCGGGGCCCGGGGCAGAGCCCCGCGACGCAAGCCCGCCCCGACCGCGAACAAAGTCACCGCCGCGCCAACCGCACCGCCGGCTCGAACGCGTTCCGGACGGACCCCGTGTTGGCGGCCCCCCGACCGACCAAGTCGAACGCAGTGCCATGCGCCGGCGTGCAGATCGGAATCGGCAGACCGCCCGCGATGGTCACACCGAAGATCGTGTCGGAGGGGAAGGGGCCGCTCAGGTCGAGGCCCGCCTCGCGCAGGCCGTCGATCGCGGGCGTGATGATGTCGAGTTCGTGGCGCCCGAAGTGACCGTTCTCGCCCGCGTGCGGATTGAGCGCGCACACCCCGATGCGCGGTGCCTCGACGCCCGCGCCGCGCAGCACCCGGTCCAGGAGCCGGCCCGCCGCCGTCACCCTCTCGTACGTGATCCCGGCGGCGACGTCCGCGAGGGACACGTGCGAGGTGACGCGCGCGGTCCACAGGCCCGGCACCGCGTTCAGTTCCGAGGTGAAGGAGTCGACGCCCAACTCCGCCTCGAACCAGCGCAGTTCGTCGCTCGCCGTCATCCCGGCCAGATGCAGCGACGACTTGTTGAGCGGGGCGAACAGTATGGCGTCGACCTCGCCCGCCCGTGCCAGGTCGAGGCCGGTCTTGAGGTGGCCGAGCGCCCAGCGCCCGCCCTCCGCCGTCGCCGCCTTGCGCTGGAAGCCGCCTGCCGGGCGCTCGGGTGCGGGGCCGGCGTGCAGCAACCCCCGTGCCCAGCCCAGGTCGAGCCCCGCGTCCTCGCCCGCCGAGCGCAGCTCCTCCTCGTCGGCGAGGAGCACGAGGTCGGCGGACTCGCGGGTCTTCGGGTCGTCCAGGAGCCGGGCCACCAGCTCGGGGCCGATCCCGGCGGGGTCGCCGAACGTCACGGCCACGCGCGGTAGTTCAGGGTCGCGCTTGCTCATGGTGTCTTCTCCGGGGTCTTGGGTGCGGGGGCCTCGGCGGCCTCGGGGACGGTACGGGCGCGGCGCAGCCGTCGCGTCACCGGCGGCCCCGCCACCAGCACCACGGCGAGCAGCAGGATCGACACGGCGGCCGGGCTGTGCAGGATGAGCAGCGAGTCCTCGCCCGACAGCGCCGACGTCTGCACCAGCGCCTTCTCGAACAGCGGGCTCGCCACAGCCGGGATCGAGCCCGTCGCCCCCGAGGTCGGCGAGCACGTCACGAGCCTGGACATGGCGGGCCTCTCCCTCACCCTCACCTTCTTCGAGGAGGACGACGGGCTGGCGGAGTTGTGGCGGGCCCCGGCCCTCGCCCCCGCCTTCCGGCGCGGCCGCCTCGCCCCGCGCCCCGACCGCACCGACGACCTCACCGCGACCGCGAGCCCACCCGAACCGGCCCCCGGCACCCCCGGGTCCCGCCGCGGCGCCGACGCCGCCTGCGCGGCCGCCGACCGGGCGCTCACCGCCGGAGCGGGAGCCGGCACCGTCCTCGTCCGGGCGGGCGAGGACTGGTCCGACGGCGCGGGCGGCACATCGGGCGCACTGTGGGGCGCCGCCCTCACCGCGGCGGGCGCCGTCGCCGGTGACCGGGACACGGTGACGTACGACCAACTCGTGCATGCCGTACGGCAGTCGGTCGAAGCGGTCCAAGCGGTCGTGCGGCTCGGCGGGGCGCGGCCCGGCGACAAGACGCTCGTCGACGCCGCCGCCCCCTTCGCCGAACGCCTCCCGCACGACGGCTGGGCGGCAGCGGCACGGGCCGCGACCCGCGCCGCCGAGGACACCGCCCGCATCCCGGCCCGCCTCGGCCGCGCCCGCACCCACGGCGACCGCACCCTCGGCACTCCCGACCCGGGAGCCGTCTCCTTCGCCCTGATCGTCACGGCACTCACCCCGCAGGAGGACGCATGAACACGTTGCGCGTGGTCGTCGGCTGCGACAGCGCGGGACTCGACTACAAGGAGGCGCTCAAGGCCGACCTCAAGGACAGCGCCGCCGTGTCCGAGGTCATCGACGCCGGCATCACGCCCGGCGGCGAGGACACCGCCTACCCGCACGTCGCGGTCGACGCGGCGCGGCTCGTCGCGGAGGGCCGCGCCGACCGGGCGCTGCTCGTGTGCGGCACCGGACTCGGCGTCGCCATCGCCGCGAACAAGGTCCCCGGCATCCGCGCCGTCACCGCCCACGACTCCTTCTCCGTGGAACGCGCCGTGCTCTCCAACGACGCGCAGGTGCTCTGCCCCGGCCAGCGCGTCATCGGCCTGGAACTCGCCCGCCGCCTGGCCCGCGAATGGCTCACCTACACTTTCGACCCGCACTCCGCCTCGGCCGCGAAGGTCGCCGCCATCACCACGTACGAGCAGGAGGACAGCGCGTGATCCGCTGGATCGGGACCAGCTTCAAGATGACCAAGACCCGTTCCGAGGCCGCGGGTTACGCCGCGCGCGTGCGGGCCGCGGTCGGTGACGGCATCGACGGCGTGCGACCCTTCCTGATCCCCTCCGCCACCGCGGCCTCCGTCGTCGCCGACACCCTCGGCCCCGGCTCGCCCGTGCTGACCGGCGTGCAGAACGCGCACTGGGACGACGAGGGCGCCTGGACCGGGGAGATCTCCGTGCCGCAGGCCGCCGACGCGGGCGCGCGGCTCGTCGAGATCGGCCACTCGGAGCGGCGCGCCCACTTCGCCGAGACCGACGAGACGGTCCGGCTCAAGACGGCGGCCGCGCTGCGCCACGGCCTCACGCCGCTGGTCTGCGTCGGCGAGTCCGCGGCGGCCAGGGACGCGGGGCGCGGTGCCGACGTCGTACGGGCGCAGGCCGAGGCGGCGCTCGAAGGGCAGTCGGACCCGGGGGCGGTGCTGCTCGCGTACGAGCCGGTGTGGGCGATCGGTGCGCAGGGGCGGCCGCCCCGGGCCGAGGAGATCGCGCCTGCCCTCGCGGGGCTGGCGGAACTTCCGGTGCGCGGCGTGCTGTACGGGGGGTCGGTCGACCTCGGGAACGCGCCGTGGTTGCTTGAGCTTCCGGGGGTGCGGGGGTTGTTCGTGGGGCGGGCCGCGTGGGATGTGGATGCGTATCTGAAGATGGTTGCGTTGGCTGCGGGGTAGGTGGGGCCCCGGGTGATGGGTGCGGCACCGGCGTTGCGGACTCGGGGCTCTGCCCCGGACCCCGCGCCTCAATCGCCGGCGGGGCTTGAGTGGTCCGGCACCTCAATCGCCGGCGGGGCTTGAGTGGTCCGGCACCTCAATCGCCGGCGGGGCTTGAGTGGTCCCGCGCCGCCGCCACCGCCGGTGCCACCGAGTGGGGGAGCAGGTCCCGTAGGTCGTCCGGCAGGGCCACCGCCACCTCCGCGTCGTCCGCGAAACGGTAGGGGCGGTGTGCGAGGAGGGCGCCTAGGTAGCGGCGGACGCGGGACATCTCGGCGCGCACCGTCACCGTGCGGGCCCGGTCGCCGAACAGGTCGTCGGCCAGCTCGGAGGCGCTGCGGCCCGCCGGGTGCAGCGCCAGGACGTACAGCAACTCGGCGTGCCGCGGGCTCAGTTCGTGGGTCCAGGTGGCCGCCGCCCCGGACACCTCAAGGGACCAGCGGCGCGGCCTGCTCACGTCGAGCGCTATTCGGGTGGCGTCGAGCGGCGGCGGCTCCTCGTCCACCAGCAGCAGCCAGCCGCCCGGCAGCGGAGTCACGCCGCACGAGCCGAGCGCCGGAACCCAGCAGCAGCCCTCCGCGAGGGACTTGGGCAGCGCCACCCGGTCCACCGGCGGCATCCCGGTGACCGCCGCCGCCCACCCGTACTCGTCGACCGCGAGCGCCCGCCCGCTCATCCGCGCGAGGACCGGCGCGGCGACCGTGCGCAGCCGCTCCAGGCCGCCCCGCAACTGTTCGCGCAGCCGGGCCTCGGCGAGCTGCGCCACCGAGTGCACCCACGACAGCGTCGCCGGATGCATCGTGTCCATCGGCCCGCTGATGTCGACGACCCCGAGGAGCCGCCCGTCGCGCGGGTCCGTCACCGGGGCGCCCGTGCAGATCCACGGGTGCTGCGACTGCACAAAGTGCTCGGCGGAGAACACCTGCTCGGGGCGACGGGTCACCAGCGGCGTGCCGATCCCGTTCGTGCCGACGACGTCTTCCGCCCAGTGCGCACCCAGTTCGAAGCCGAGCCTGTCGGCCATGCGCAGCACTCCGGGGTGCCCCTCGCGCCACAGGATCCGGCCCTCGGCGTCGCTGATCACCATGATGTGCTGCGCCGCGTCGGCCACCGTCACCAGCGCCTCGCGCAGCATCGGCAGCAGCGGCAGGAGCGGGGAGGCCTGCCGCTTCTCCTCCAGCTCCTCCGCGCTGAGCAGACCGGCCCGGACGTCGTGGTCCGGGTCGACGCCGTCCCGCAGCATCCGCTGCCACGAGTCGCCGATCACCGGACGCGGTCGCACCCTCGGCCGCAGTCCCGAGAGCGTGGCCTCGCGCACCCCCTTGAGCAGCCGGGACGAATGGGCCACGTCCATGGCGGACAACCGCGTGAGGTCGATCGTCGAGTCCTTGTTCATGCGGAGGATCCTCGGTTGTGGGGAGTTGTGCCCATCCTGCACCTGAGAGCCCCGGCAAGGGTGGGTCTTCCCGAGGAACGTTGCAACCCCCTGCAACCCTGGTGAACACGCGTGCGGCGTTTGAAACTGAGAGCAACGCCGCTGCGGCGGCGTTCGAGCTCCTCTAGGGGCCTGATGAGCGGGGATGGTGCCGTGTCGGCGCAGCACCATCCCCGCGTCAGTATCCGGGCCGGGTCAGTACCCGGGCCCGGCAGACGTCCGGACGCTCACAATTGCGGACGCGCCCGTTCCGCGAGTGCCGCCAGGTCCAGCGTGTGCGGCAACGTCCCGAACCCCGCGCCCCGGTCGCCCCCGAACCGCGCCGCGCAGAACGCGTCCGACACGTCGTCCGGCCCGTAGCGCGCCAGCAGCGAACCCTGCAGCACCAGCGCGATCCGCTCCACGAGCCGCCGCGCCCGCGCCTCGATGCCGTCCAGGTCGCCGAGTTCGGTCAGCAGGTCCTTCACCGCCGCGTCGAGCCGGAGATCGGCGCCGCGCGCCCTGCCGACCTCGACGAGGAGCGCGTCGAGCGCCCCCGGCTCCCGCTGCAACACCCGCAGGACGTCCAGGGCCTGCACGTTCCCGGCGCCCTCCCAGATCGAGTTCAGCGGCGACTCGCGCAGCAGCCTCGGCATGCCGGACTCCTCCACGTACCCGTTGCCGCCGAGGCATTCGAGGGCCTCCGCCACCAGCGGCGTACAGCGCTTCGTCACCCAGTACTTGGCCGCGGGCACCGCGATCCGCAGGAAGGCCCGCTCCTGCTCGCCGCCGTCCTCGTACGCCGCCGCGAGCCGCAGCGCGAGCGTCGTCGCGGCCTCCGACTCCAGGGCCAGATCCGCCAGTACGTTGCTCATCAGCGGCTGGTCGATCAGCTTCGCGCCGAACGCCTCGCGGTACGCGCAGTGGTGGGTCGCCTGCGCCACCGCCTGCCGCATCAGGGCCGCGGAGCCGAGCACGCAGTCGAGCCGGGTCGCCGCCACCATCTCGATGATGGTGGGCACCCCGCGGCCCTCCTCGCCGACCCGGCGCGCCCACGTCCCGTCGAACTCGACCTCGGCCGACGCGTTCGACCGGTTGCCCAGTTTGTCCTTGAGGCGCTGGAGGGCGAACGGGTTGCGGGTGCCGTCGTCCAGGACGCGCGGCACGAGGAAACACGTGGGTCCCGCGTCCGTCTGCGCGAGGACCAGGAAACCGTCCGACATCGGCGCGCTGCAGAACCACTTGTGGCCCGTGAGCGCGTACGTCCCGGCCTCGGACAGTGCTACGGCCCGTGTCGTATTGGCGCGTACGTCGCTGCCCCCTTGCTTCTCCGTCATCGCCATGCCGAGGAGCGCCCCGGCCTTCCGCGCCGTGGGGCGCATCCCGGAGTCGTAGATCGAGGACGTCAGCAGCGGCTCCCAGACGGCGGCGAGTTCCGGTTCCGCGCGCAGTGCGGGCACCGCCGCGTGCGTCATCGACAGCGGGCACAGGTGTCCCGCCTCCACCTGCGACCACACCAGGAACGCGGCGGCGCGCCGCAGATGGCCGCCCGGCCGCGTCCACGCCGAGGTGAGGCCCGACGACACGCCCTTGCCGAGCAGCCGGTGCCACGCCGGATGGAACTCCACCTCGTCGATCCGGTGGCCGTAGCGGTCGTGGGTGCGAAGCCGCGGCGGGTTCTCGTTCGCGAGCCGGCCCCACTCCTGGGCCTGCGCGGAGCCCGCGGTGCGACCGAGAAGTGTGAGGTCCGCGAGGGTCTCGTCCAGAAGTGCCGGGTCCAGGTGCCGCTTCAGACCCTGCGTCAGGGCCCGGTCGGCGGAGAAGACGTCGTATCCGTCGAGCGGAGGGACCTGGTTGGTGACGGTATGCGTGCTGCCTGCCATGTCTGTCGAACCTACCCGCGCCACCGCAAACCCCACCACAGGCCGGGCCTGACGTCGGACGCCGTCCCTCGCGACGGATACCGTTGAGGCGTGCAGCCAGCAAGTGAATCCCCCGAACCGCCGTCCGGACGTCTTCACCGGGCGCGTGTCCTCTATCACAACGTCTCGAAACGGAAGACGGCCTGGCTGCTCCTGAAGGACACCGTCAACTCGTGCATGGAGTACCGCATCCTGGGCCTCGCGGCCGAGGCGGCGTTCTTCACGCTCCTGTCGGTCCCGCCGCTGCTGCTGTCCCTGGTGGGGCTGCTCGCCTACGTCGACACCTGGACCGGCGCCGACACCATCGCGGGCGTCCGCGACAACATCCTGGAGGCCTCCCGCACGGTCCTGACCGACCAGGGCGTCAAGGAGATCGCAGAACCGATCCTGGACGACGTCATCAAGGGCGGCAGGCCCGATGTCATCTCCATCGGCTTCCTGCTCTCGCTGTGGTCGGGCTCGCGCGCGGTGTCGACGTTCGTGGACACGGTGACCGTGATGTACGGACTCGACGGTGTGCGCGGCATCGTGAAGACGCGGCTGCTCGCCTTCCTGCTCTTCCTGGTGGGGCTCGTCGTCGGCGCGATCGCGCTGCCGCTGATGATCGCGGGCCCCGACGCGGTGATCGGCCTCGTGCCCTGGTCCCAGTCCCTCGTGCAGATCTTCTACTGGCCCGTGGTCCTCGTACTGTCGATCGCGTTCCTCACGACGCTGTACCACGTGTCCGTGCCGGTGCGTTCGCCGTGGATCGAGGACGTGCCGGGCGCCCTCGTGTCGCTCGCGATGTGGATCCCCGGCAGCTTCCTGCTGCGCCTCTACCTCACCAACACCATCGAGGGCCCGACCATCTACGGCTCGCTGGCCGCACCGGTCGCCGTGCTGCTGTGGATCGGTGTCTCGGCGTTCGCGGTGCTCGTCGGCGCCGCGGTGAACGCGGCGATCGACCGGGTGTGGCCGTCGGTCGCGACGGCGGCGGCGCGCGCCGCGAACGAACGCCTGCGCACGGCGGCCGCCGCCGAGCAGGTGGCGCGGGCGGCCGCCCTCGACCTGCCGGACGACGACGAGGACCTGGAGGACGGCGACGACCCGGGCATGCCGTCCGAGTTCCCGGAGCGCTGGTCGAAGTTCCTGCCCCCGGAGGACGTCACGTCGCGGCTGCGCACGCATGTCCGCAAGAACGGTGACGGTCCGGGGGACGAAGAGGAGGACTGACCGCCTCCGGGGCGGCCGGCTACTTCCAGGCGCCGGCCGCGGCCTCCCGCTCCGCGAACTCCGCGAACGCGCGCGGCGCGCGCCCGAGCACCCGCTCCACGTCGCCGGTGACCGAGGCGTTCCGCCCGTCGAGCAGCGTCGTGAACAGCTCCACCAGGAACGCCACTTCCTCCTCCGGCACTCCGAGCCCGCCCAGCGCGGCCCCGTACTCCCGCACCGGGACCGGGACATAACGCTTCCCGGTCCCGGTGGCCGCCGCGACGGCCGCGACGCCCTCGCCCCACGTGAGCAGCGCGGGCCCGGTCAGTTCCAGGACCTCGCCCGCGTACCGCCCCGACGGCTCGCGCAGCGCCGCCACCGCGACCTCCGCGATGTCCGTCGCGTCGATGAACGGCTCGCGCAGCGCCTCCGGTGCCGCGAACGCCAGTTCCCCGCCGCGCACCTGGTCCGCCAGCGGGCCCTCGCTGAAGTTCTGCTGGAACCACGCGCACCGCAGCACGGTCCACTCGGCCCCCGACTCCCGCAGCGCCGCCTCGGCGGGCAGCGCCTGGTCCTCGCCGCGCGCCGACAGCAGCACGAGCCGCTCCACCCCGAGTTCCACCGCCCGCCGCGCCAGCGCACCCACCAGGTCCGCGGCGTCCGGCGCCCCGATGTCCGTGGGGAACGCCAGATACGCCCCGTCGGCGCCGCGCAGCGCCGCGTCCCAGGTCCCGGGCTGCTCCCAGTCGAACCGCACCGCGGCCGACCGGGAGGCCGCCCGCACGCTCAGCCCGGCCGCGCGTGCCGCGTCGGCGACCCGGCGCCCCGTACGACCGGTCGCCCCGGTCACCAGTACCGTCCGTGTGTTCCGCTCCGTCTGTGTCATGCCTCCACTCAACCGCCGCGCGCCTCCCCCCGACATCGCCGAGCCGCTCACCGCCATACGCGTCCGTCCAGCTGCCTCTACGCTGCCCCCATGGACGTACTCGCAGGGCTCCTGGAAGGGCCGAGGGCACGCGGGGCCTTCATGATCCGGGCCGGTTTCGAGCCGCCGTGGGCCGTGCGGATCGCCGACGGGGCGCCGCTCTCCGTGATGATCATGGTCGAGGGCGAGGCGTGGATCCTGCCGGACGGCGACGACGGCAAGCCCCGGCACATCCGCCCCGGCGACATCGCCATCGCCCGCGGCCCGGACCCGTACGTCTGCGGCGACGACCCGGCCACCGAACCCCGCGCCGAGATCGGCCCCGGCCAGGTGTGCCGTCCGCTGGGCCCCGCGCACATCGGGCGCTACAAGGAGTTCGGCGTACGGGAGTGGGGCGAGGGCCCCGACGCCCCGGCGAAGATGCTCATCGGCACGTACCAGCTGCGCGGCGAGCTGACCGCGCGCCTGCTCGACGCGCTGCCCCCGCTGCTCGTGCTGCCCACCGAGGTGTGGCAGTGCCCGTTCACGCCGCTGCTCGCGGAGGAGATCGTGCGCGACGAGCCCGGCCAGGACGTCGTCCTCGACCGCCTCCTCGACCTGCTGCTCATCGCCTCCCTGCGTGCCTGGTTCTCCCGCCCCGAGGCCGACGCGCCCGCCTGGTACCGGGCGATGGGCGACCCGGTCGTGGGCCGCGCGCTGCGCCTCGTCCAGGACGATCCCGCCCACCCCTGGACGGTCGTCGAGCTCGCCGAGCGCTCCGGTGTCTCGCGGGCCGCGCTCGCCCGCCGCTTCACGGAACTCGTGGGCGAGCCCCCGATGACGTATCTGACCGGCTGGCGCCTCGCGCTGGCCGCGGACCTGTTGCGGGAAGGCGAGGCGACCGTCGCGGCGATCGCCCGGCGCGTCGGGTACGGCAGCGCGTTCGCCCTGTCCACCGCGTTCAAGCGGGAGTACGGGGTGAGCCCGCAGGAGTACCGGACATGACCGGGAGCTACGCGGAGCGGGCGGCCGCGCGGGTGCCCGGGGCGACCGTGTGGACCCGGACGGTGGCGCGCGACGGGGGAGCGGCGTCCCCGGTCCTGCCCGACGGCTGCATGGACCTGATCTGGAACGAGGGCCGGCTCTTCGTCGCGGGACCCGACACCCGCGCCCACCCCACGGGCCCCGGCGAAGGGCGCCGCTACGCGGGCATCCGCTTCGCCCCCGGCACCGCGCCCGGCTACCTCGGTGTACCGGCGCACGAACTGCGGGACACCCGCGCCGAGTTGGCGCACCTGTGGCGCGGCGCCGAGGCCCGGCGGCTGACCGAGCGCCTGGACGCGGCCGCCGACCCGGCGGCCGAACTGGAGGCCCTGGCGGCCCGGCTCGCCGCCGCCGCGGGCCCGCCCGACCCGCTGCTCACCCACGTGGCGCGGGCGCTCGGCGCGGGCCGCGGCGTCACCGAGGTCGCCGAAGAGACGGGCCTCGGCGCCCGCACCCTGCACCGCCGCTCGCTGGCCGCGTTCGGCTACGGCCCCAAGACCCTCGCCCGCGTCCTGCGGCTGCAACGGGCCCTGGCGCTGGCCCGCGCCGACGTCCCGTTCGCCGATTCGGCGGCCCGCGCGGGGTACGCGGACCAGGCCCATCTTGCCCGCGACGTACGGGACTTGACGGGAACGACGCTCGGGCGGCTGCTGCTCAGCTGAGCGGCGCGAACAGGTCCACCTGATTGCCGTCCGGGTCGAGCACGACGGCGTACCGCTGCCCCCACGGCGCGTCCCACGGCTTGGCCTCGCCGTGGGCCCCCGCCCCGGTCAGCTCCTCGTACGCGGCGTCGACGCCCGCGGCGTCCCCGCAGTGGAACGCGAGCGCGACACGGCCCCGGCCGTGCTCCCCGGCGCCGGGTACCGGGTCGAACATCAGCCGGATGCCACCCGCCAACTCCGCCTCCACGTGCGGGAGTTGTTCGGCCCCCTCGGGGAACGTGAGGCCGAGGCGGCGGTAGAAGGCCAGTGAGGCGGACAGGTCGGTGGTGGCGACGCCGATGGCGTCCATGCGGATTCGGGTCTCGTTCATGCGGTCCACCGTAGGAAGCGCGACCGTGACCCGTCTTGTACGAAACGGACACCGCGCGTCTCCTTGTGCACGCCCTGAAACCGCCGTACACGAGGCATATGGCATATAACGAGACTCTCGTAGCGACCGCGCGGCCCGCGAGCCCGGTCACCCTGGAAGCCGATTACGACCCCGCCGTCTCCCGGTGGCTCTGGCTGGTGAAGTGGCTGCTCGCGCTGCCGCACTACCTCGTCCTGGCGTTCCTCTTCGTGGGCTCCGCCCTCGTCACCCTTGTCGCCCTGTTCGCGATCCTGTTCACGACCCGCTACCCGCGTCTCCTCTTCGACTTCAACGTCGGCGTGATGCGCTGGGCCTGGCGCGTCGGCTACTACTCGTACGGAGCCCTCGGCACCGACCGCTACCCGCCGTTCACGCTCGGCCCGGCCCCCGACTACCCGGCCCGCCTCGACGTCGCCTACCCCGAGCGCCTCTCGCGCGGCCTGGTCCTGGTGAAGTGGTGGCTGCTCGTGCTGCCCCAGTGGCTGATCGTGTCGCTGCTCGTGGGCGGCTCCAGCTCGGCCGGCGGCGTCGCGGGTCTGCTCACGTTCTACGCGGCCGTCGCGGTCCTGTTCACCGGTACGTACCCGCGCGGCATGTACGACCTCAACATCGGCCTGCACCGCTGGGCGGCGCGCGTGGCGGCGTACGGGGGACTGATGACGGACACGTACCCGCCGTTCCGCCTCGACCAGGGCGAGCGCGAGCCGCTCTAGCTCCCCTAGCCTCCGGGCATGCCTGTCACGACACTCGTCCACACCCGCACCGCCGACTACCGCCACGACTCCATCCCGGGGGCGGTCGGGGCGCTGCGGGCGCTCGGCTTCGACGTGCGCCGCACCGAGGACCCGGCCGAGTTCGAGCGGGCCCTCGACGCCCGCCCGGAGGTCGTCGTCTTCCTCTCCACCAGCGGCGACGTCCTCACCCCCGCCGGGCGCGAGCGGCTCGCGGCGTACGTCGACGTGGGCGGCGGCTTCGTCGGCGTGCACGCGGCGGCCTGCACGGAGTACGGCTGGCCGTACTACGGGGGCCTTCTCGCGGCACGCTTCGACCGCCACCCCGCGTACCAGCCCGGCCGCGTCCGGGTCACCGATCACGACCACCCGGCCACCCAACACCTGCCGCACCGCTGGGAGTTCACCGACGAGTGGTACGACTTCCGCTCCGACCCGCGCGAGGATCCGACGGTGCGGGTCCTCGCGTACGCCGACGAGTCCTCGTACGAGGGGGCGACGATGGGCGGCGACCACCCGCTGGTGTGGTGCAGGGACCCGGCGCCGCCAGGTCCGGGCCGCATGTTCTACACGGCGCTGGGCCACGCCACCGAGGCCTACTCGGACCCGGCGTTCCGCGCACACCTGGCGGGAGCGATCCACTGGGCGGCGCGACGTACCTAGGGCCTGTCGTTTGGATCAGGCCGGGCTCGCGGGGCCTGATCCAAACGACAAGCCCTAGCCCCGGTGCGAACCCCCCAAAGCGGCCCCGGGGTGGCGGCCGCCGGCCGCGCGGGGCCCGCACACCCCCCGGG
>NZ_JBITCS010000006.1:321302-329610 GCF_044453445.1 Streptomyces sp. NPDC051684
CTGGGGGGGGGGCGGGGGGGGGGGGGGGTTGTGTGGGGGGGGGGGGGGGGGGGGGGGCCCCCACCCACACGACAAGCCCTAGCCCCGGTGCGAACGACAGGATCTAGCGGCCGAGCGCCGCCGCGATCCCCGTCACCGCGCCCGGTCCGACCCGGCAGCAGCCGCCGATCAGGCGGGCCCCGGCGTCCCGCCACGCGGTCACCTGTTCCGGCGCGAACGCGGCACGGCCCGCCCAGGCCCGCGCCTCGGCGTCCCACTCCTCGCCGCTGTTGGGGTAGGCGACGGCGGGCTTGCCGGTGACACGGGCGGCGAGCCGCACGGCCGCCTCCACGTCCCACGGGGCGCAGCAGTTGACGCCGACCGCGACGACCTCGTCGGCGTCCGCGGCCACCCCGAACGCCTCCTCCAGCGGCTGCCCGGCACGCGTGAGGACCCCGTCCACGCTGTACGAGAGCCAGGCCGGCACCCCGAGCCCGCGCACCGCCCGCACCAGCGCCCGCGCCTCGTCCGCGTCGGGCACGGTCTCCAGGGCGAACACATCAGGTTCCGCCTCGGCGAGCACTTCGAGGCGCGGCCGGTGGAACGCGTACAACTCCTCCTCGCTCAGCCCGTACCGCCCCCGGTACTCGGACCCGTCGGCGAGCATCGCCCCGTAGGGCCCGGCGGACGCGGCCACCCACAGGGGCCGGTCGCACCCGGTGGCCGCGTCGCGCGCCAACTCCACGCTCGACCGCATGAGTTGAGCTGCCCGCGCCCGCCCGGCACCGCGCCGCGCGAACCCCTCGAAGGTGGCCTGGTAGCTCGCCGTGATGGCGACGCTCGCGCCCGCCTCGTAGTACGCCCGATGCGCCGCGACGATCGCCTCCGGCACCTCGGCGAGCAGCCGCGCCGACCACAGTTCGTCGCTCAGGTCGTGCCCTGCGGCCTCCAGTTGGTTGGACAGGCCGCCGTCGAGGACGAGCGCGCCCGAGGTGACGGCGCGGGTGAAGGAGTCGCTGGTCATGGGGCCGACGCTATCCGGCCCAAGGCTACGGCCGCACAGTGAGGACGAGCTTGCCGGTCACCCGGCCCGTGTCGCCCTCCGCGTGCGCCTTGGCGGCCTCGGCCAGCGGGTGGGTGCCCGCCACGTGCACGGTGAGCCGGCCCGACTCGACGAGTTCGGCGACGGCCCGCATCCCCGCTTGGTCGTGCTCGACGAGCATCGCGGTGGCCCGTACCCCCAACTCCCCGGCCCGCGCGGTGACTTCGTCGAAGTCGACCGGCAGCAGCGAGACGAGCACGCCGCCCGGCTTCAGGACGTCCAGGGAGCGCAGCCGGTCCGCGCCGCCGAGGGTGTCGAGGACGACGTCGATGTCCCCGGTCTCGGCCGCGAAGTCGGCGGTGCGGTAGTCGATGACCTCGTCGGCGCCCAGGCCCCGGACGAACTCGTGCTTGGCGGCCGACGCCGTCCCGATGACGTACGCGCCGCGCGCCTTGGCGATCTGTACGGCCACATGCCCGACACCGCCAGCCGCCGCCTGCACCAACACCCGTTGACCGGGCTCCACTTGGGCGACGTCGACGAGCGCCTGCCAGGCGGTCAGCCCGACGAGCGGCAGCGCGCCCGCCTCGACATGGCTCAACCCCTCCGGCTTCGGCACGAAGGCGCGGGCGGGCCCGGCGACGTACTCGGCGTGCGAACCGGCCCCGTACGGATACGGCAGCATGCCGAAGACCTCGTCGCCCGGCTTGTGCAACGAGACGCCGAGCCCCACGGACTCGACGACCCCGGACACGTCCCAGCCGAGCACGAACGGCGGCTCGCCGAGGAACAGGCCGAACGCGCGGTGCTTGTAGTCGGTCGGGTTGAGGCCTGCCGCGTGCACGGCGACCACGATCTGCCCGATGCCGGGCTTCGGTCGCGGAACATCGATCTCGTGCAGCACCTCGGGCGCCCCGAGGGTGTCCTGGCCGACGGCCTTCATGGTGGCGGTCGCGGTGGTGGTGGTGTCGTCGTCGCTCATGGAACCAGCCTGCGCCCACGGCACCGGCAGCGACAATGGCAAGATGGCCATCCAGCGATAGGATCGTGCCATGAGTGGAGCACCCGAAAGCGCAGCACCCGAAAGCGCACCCCACCGCGTGGTCGTGCTCGCGCTCGACGGGGTCTACCCCTTCGAGCTCGGCATCCCGAAACGGGTCTTCGGCTCGGCGGGCACCGCCTACGAGGTGCTGACCTGCGCCGCGACGGAGGACCGCACCGTACGCACGGACGCCGACTTCACGATCACCGTCGCGCACGGCCCGGAGGCGCTGGAGCACGCCGACACCGTGATCGTCCCGCCGTACGACATGGCGCGCATCGACGAGCCGCTGCCCGCCGCCGAACGGGGGGCGCTCGCCCGCATCAGGCCCGGCGCCCGCACCGTCTCCATCTGCACGGGAGCGTTCGCGCTCGCCGCCGCCGGGATGCTCGACGGCCGGCGCGCCACCACGCACTGGGCGCTCGCGGACCGCTTCCGCCGGATGTTCCCGTACGTCGCCCTGGACCCGGACGTACTGTTCGTCGAGGACGGCGACGTGCTGACCTCGGCGGGCGCGGCGTCAGGACTCGACGTCTGCCTGCACCTGGTGCGCTCCGACCACGGCAGCGCCCTCGCCAACTTCGTGGCCAAGTGCTGCGTCGTCCCGCCGTGGCGCGAGGGCGGCCAGGCCCAGTACATCGAGCAGCCGGTCCCCGACGAGGGCGACAGCGGCACCGCGCCCGCCCGCGCCTGGGCCCTGGAGCGCCTCGACCGGCCGCTCGCGCTGCGCGAATGGGCCGCGCACGCCCGGATGAGCCCGCGCACCTTCGCCCGCCGCTTCCAGGAGGAGACGGGCACGAGCCCCGGCCGCTGGCTGATCCTCCAGCGCGTGCACCGCGCCCGCCATCTGCTGGAGTCGACGGATCTGTCGGTCGACCGGATCGCCGCGGAGGTCGGCTTCGCCACCGGCACCTCGCTGCGCCAGCACCTGCACGCCACCATCGGGGTCACCCCGCAGGCGTACCGCCGCACGTTCCGCGCGGGCCCGGTGGGCGCGACGTGAGAGGGGGACTGTGACGCCTGACGACGACAATCCCGTCGTCAGGCGTCACGGTCCCCGGCACTCCTGAGGGCTCACACCCCTTCGGGCCACTCCCACCGCTCCAGGTCCCGCAGCCACGCCCGTGCGTTGCCGTCGGACGGTGCGCGCCAGTCACCGCGCGGCGAGAGCGAGCCGCCGGCCGACACCTTCGGCCCGTTCGGCATCGCGGACCGCTTGAACTGCGCGAAGGAGAAGAAGCGCCGGCAGAAGTACTCCAGCCAGTGCTTGATCTCCGCGAGGTCGTACGCGCCGCGCTTGTCCACAGGGAAGCCGGGCGGCCACTCGCCCGCCTCCACGTCGCGCCAGGCGTGCCACGCCAGGAACGCGATCTTCGAGGGCCGGAAGCCGTACCGCAGCACGTGGTAGAGCGTGAAGTCGTGCAGCGCGTACGGGCCGATCTTCGACTCGGTGGACTGCAACTCCTCGCCGGGGACCAGCTCGGGGCTGATCTCCGTGTCGAGGATCGCGGTGAGGATCCTCCCGGCCTCGTCGCCGAACTGGTCGCTGCTGACGACCCAGCGGATGAGGTGCTGGATGAGCGTCTTCGGCACCCCGCCGTTGACGTTGTAGTGGCTCATCTGGTCGCCGACGCCGTACGTGCACCAGCCGAGCGCCAGCTCGGACAGGTCGCCGGTGCCCAGCACGATGCCGCCGCGCTGATTGGCGAGGCGGAACAGGTAGTCGGTGCGCAGGCCCGCCTGGACGTTCTCGAAGGTGACGTCGTAGGCCGGCTCGCCGTTCGCGAACGGGTGCTCCATCTCGCGGAGCATCAGGCGGGCCGTGTCCGTGATGTCCAGCTCGGCGGCCGTGACGCCGAGGGACTTCATCAGGGCGTGCGCGTTGGACTTGGTGTGCTCGCCCGTCGCGAAGCCCGGCATCGTGAAGGCCAGGATGTCGGTGCGGGGGCGGCCCGCCCGGTCCATCGCGCGTGCCGCGACGATCAGGGCGTGCGTGGAGTCGAGGCCGCCCGAGACGCCGATGACGATCTTGGGGTCGCCGATCGCGCCGAGCCGCTGCACCAGGCCCGAGACCTGGATGTTGTACGCCTCGTAGCAGTCCTGGGCGAGCCGCTCGGCATCGGCCGGGACGAACGGGTAGCGCTCCAGACGGCGCTTGAGCCCCAGGTCGGTGCTCGTGGGCGGGTCCAGGTGGAAGTCCACGCGGCGGAAGTCGCCGGTGCGCGCGGCGTGCGTGCGGCGGTTGTCGTCGAACGTGCCCATCCGCTGGCGTTCCTGGCGCAGCAGGTCGAGGTCGACGTCGGCCACGGCGTGCTGGTCGCCGAGCGGGAAGCGGTCCGTCTCGGCGAGCAGGTTCCCGTTCTCGTAGATCATGGTCTGGCCGTCCCACGAGAGGTCGGTCGTCGACTCTCCCGCTCCCGCCGCCGCGTAGACGTACGCGCTCAGGCAGCGGGCCGACGCGGAGCGGCACAGCAGCTTGCGGTCCTCGGCGCGGCCGACCGTGATGGGGCTGCCGGAGAGGTTCAGCAGGACGGTCGCACCGGCGAGGGCGGCCTCCGCGCTCGGCGGCACCGGGACCCACATGTCCTCGCAGATCTCCGCGTGCAGGACCAGTCCGGGCACGTCCTCGGCGGCGAACAGCAGGTCCGTGCCGAAGGGGACCTCGGTGCCACCGACCCGGATCGTGCCGCCGCGCTCGTCGTCGCCCGCCGCGATCTGGCGCTTCTCGTAGAACTCCCGGTAGGTGGGGAGGTACGACTTCGGGGCCACGCCCAGGACGCGGCCGCGGTGCACGACGACCGCGCAGTTGTAGATGCGGTTGCGGTGCCGCAGCGGCGCGCCCACCACGAGGACCGGCAGGAGGTCGGCGGAGCCCGTGACGATGTCGGCGAGTGCCTCCTCCACCTCGTCGAGCACCGGGTCCTGGAGGACCAGGTCCTCGATGGAGTAGCCGCACAGGCCCATCTCGGGGAAGAGGGCGACGGCGACTCCGTCCTCGGCGCTGCGGCGGCCCTGGCGCAGGACCGCCTCCGCGTTGGTGCGCGGGTCGGCGATGGCGGCGTGGCCGGTGCACGCGGCGACCCGCGCGAAACCGTGACTGTAGATCGACCGGAAGTTCACCCGCCCATGATGTCAACCGGGCCGTGGCCGTGCGCGGCGGGGCTTGGCCACATTCCGATCGTGGCGTGAGCGAAGTGGTTCGGGTGGGTTCTCGTTCGGGGAGACTTCTCCCGTCATTCCCTTACGCGCCACGGGAGTTGTGCAAGCGTTTTCGCGATGTGCACGGGGAGCACGCGGACAGGGGGAAGCGTGGAGATCAGGTTCTCGGTCCCGCAGGGCGAAGTGGGCGTGCGAGGTGCGGACGGCGACAAGGAACTGCTCTCGCTGCGGGACTGGCTGGAGGACGACGACGAGCTGCGGTCCGCGGGGCTGCGCGTCGAGAGCGCGTACCAGGACCGGCCCGGCGCGATGGGCGACGTACTCGAATGGTTCGGGGCCGCGTGCGGCGCCGTGTCCCTGGCGATCGAGGTGACGCACAGTGTCCGCGGCTGGTGGCGCAGCCGCGGGCACGAGGGCGAGCTCGCGTTCACCGTGCGGGGCGAGGACGTCGAACGGATCGGCGGGCTGCTGCGGGACATCGGCCTGCGCGACGCCGAGCGGACCGACGGGACGAACCCCGGCGAAGGGCGCCCCGGGGGCGACGGCGACGGAGCCCCCCGATGACGGACGCCGCATCAGGAGCGGGCGGCGCGGCAGCGCATCGCGTCGACCCGAAGAGGTCCGCGTGCCTGCTGATCGGTGTCAACGACTACCGGCACGCTTCGATGCAGCGGCTCGACAGCGTCGCACGCAACCTGGAGCAGCTGGAGAAGGTGCTGCTCGACCGGGACATCGGCGGCTTCAACAGGGACCGGGTCACGGTGCTCGGCAACCCGGCCGCGGCCCGCCAGGTGACCGCCGCGATCGAGGCCGCGGGAAAGCTCGCCGCCGAGGACACCCTGATCGTGTACTACGCGGGCCACGGCATGCGCGACGGCGAGGACAACCGGCTGTTCCTGACGCTGCCCGACACGGAGCGGGGACAGCCGGAGACCTGCGTCGACACCAAGTACGTACGCAAGGCCATCAGTCGCTCGCCCGCACCGCGGACCGTGCTCATCCTGGACTGCTGCTACAGCGCCCAGTGGACACGCGACGGCGCGATGTCCGGGGGCGAGAGCGGAGGCGAGGTCGCCGCGCGGTCCGTCCGCGACCTGAAGGGCCTCTATCTGATGGCCTCGTCGCCGCACAACCGCGCCTCGCACGCCCCCGACCCGGAACGCTGCTCGGTGTTCACGGGCGCGCTGGTGGAGGTGCTCGAACAGGGCGACCGCGACGCGGGCGAGTCGATCCGCCTCAAGGACGTCTTCGAGCGGGTGCGGGACCGCGTCGAGGAGTGGGCGGCGCGGCAGGAAGGGAGCGACGCGTCGGCCCCGCTGTGCACGGACGAGAACGGGCTCGGCGAGTACGCCTTCGTGCGCAACGCCGCCCGCAGGCCCGCCCCGGAGCCGCCCGCCGCCCCGGCACCGCCCGCAAGGCGCGGGCGCGCCCTGGCCGTCGGCATCGCCATCGGCCTCGCGCTCGGGCTCAGCGCCGGATTCGGCGCGCCCTACGTCGAGCACAAGCTGGACGGGCGGCCCGCCCGCCAGGAGGCGCGCGGCGCGTGCTCGGCCGACGCGGCGCTGCTCGACCATTCCGACGCGCTGGACAAGGACGAGGTCGACATCGATCCGGTGGCCGGACTCTCCGGCCTGGCGTTCGCTCCGGGCGGCCCGCAGTCCGTGGGCCCTAGCACGGTGTACGCGGTGGCCGACAACGACGCCGCCCGGATCTTCCCGATCACCCTGCGCTCGCCCGACGACCTGCGACCGGAGGCGGGCCGCGCCCGCACCCTGCGCCCGCACAGGGGAGAGCCCTTCGGCAAGTGGTTCGACGCCGAGGCGATCGCCGTGGAGAAGGACGGCAAGGCGGCCTTCGTGGCGGGCGAGACCGCGCCCACGATCCGCCGCTTCGACCTCGCGTCGGGCGACCAGGAGGGCGATCCGCTGCCGCTTCCCAAGGAGTTCGAGATCTACCCGAAGGGCGGGGCCACGGCGGGCCACACCATCGAGTCGATGACGCTCTCGCCGGGCGACCGTTACCTGTTCGTCGCCCTGGAGACCTCGCTCGCCGCGGACGGCGACGAACGGGGCCGCAACATCCTGCGCTACCGGGATTCATTCGCAGTGCATCGGGCTTCAGTCCGGTGGTGAAGCGAATCTCCAATTGCGACGCGGAGCGTCGCGGCATCGTGCCCTGTGGAGCAGGGTGGGGCTGCCCATAGGGCTGGTGGCGCGGAGCGTCGCCCTGTGCGCCAGGACGGCGGAGCCGTCCAAGGCTGGTTCATGCGGGGCGGTTCTGCTGCTCGATGTACTGCTTGACGACTGTCAGGGGTGCGCCGCCGACGGTGCCGGCGAAGTAGGAGCCGGACCAGAGCTTGTTGGCCCGCCAGTAGTGCTGTACGAGGTCGGGGAATTCCTGGCGCAGGCGCCGGGAGGAGACGCCCTTGAGGGAGTTGACCAGTTTGGTCACGGCCACCTTCGGGGGGAAGTTGACCAGGAGATGGACGTGGTTGTCCTCACCGTTGAACTCGATCAGCTCACACTCGAAGTCGACGCAGACCGCCCGCATTATCTCCTCCATGCGCCGCAAATGATCGCCTCTGAATACTTTGTGGCGGAACTTGGTCACGAAGACCAAGTGAACGTGCATGACGAAAGCGCAGTGTCTGCCTGTTCTGATGTTCTGCATCTCGCCCATAACCCAAGTATGTAGGATCGTCGGCATGCAGCTTCGGTACGCCTTCAGGTTGTACCCGGAGCCGGGCCAACAGCGGGCGTTGGCCCAGGCGTTCGGGTGTGCGCGGGTCGTGTTCAACGACGCTGTGGCCGTCCGCCGTGCCGCGTATGCGGCCAAGGAGCCCTACCCGACCTTCACCGCCCTGTCCAAGACGCTGATCACCCAGGGCAAGCAGCGTCCGGAGCGAGTATGGCTGGGCGAGGTCTCCTCCGTCGTCCTGCAACAGGCTCTGCGGGACGCGGACGAGGCTTACAACAACTTCTTCGCCTCCCCCAAGGGTGAGCGCAAGGGGCCGAAGATGGGTGAGCCCTCCTTCCGCTCCCGCAAGGACGCCCGGCAGGCGATCCGGTTCACCGCGAATGCCCGCT